>JBBKVZ010000396.1:0-4496 GCA_037968715.1 Pseudomonas sp. | reverse complement strand
CCAATGCGCAGATCACGAATAATCTCCACCCGCTCGACTGTGTCGATGTCCGAGTGCAGATAACGCACCTTAACGCCGTGGTCGCCCAGATAATCGGTCAAATCCTCCGACATACGCTTGGTCAGCGTGGTGACCAACACCCGTTCTTTGAGCGCCACGCGCTTGGCGATCTCCGAGAGCAAGTCATCAACCTGGGTCAGCGCTGGGCGCACCTCAATCTGCGGGTCAACCAAACCGGTGGGACGCACCACCTGCTCTATCACCCGCCCCGCGTGCTCTGCCTCGTAATTACCCGGGGTAGCCGAAACAAAGATGGTTTGCGGGCTGATTAACTCAAACTCATCAAAACGCATCGGCCGGTTATCCAGCGCCGAGGGCATGCGGAAACCGTACTCCACCAAGGTTTCTTTGCGCGAGCGGTCGCCTTTATACATGGCACCGACTTGCGGCACGCTGACGTGGGACTCATCAATCACCAGCAGGGAGTTAGCCGGCAGGTAGTCAAACAAGGTCGGCGGCGCTTGGCCGGACTCGCGCCCAGACAAATAGCGTGAATAGTTTTCGATACCGTTGCAGTAACCCAACTCGACAATCATCTCGATATCAAAGCGGGTGCGCTGCTCAAGACGCTGAGCCTCGACCAACTTATTGTTGGCGCGCAGGTATTCGAGACGCTCTTTTAACTCGACCTTAATATGTTCCACCGCCTCCAACAGCTTTTCCCGCGGGGTCACGTAGTGGCTCTTGGGATACAGCGTGTAACGCTGCAACTTGCGGATGATCGCCCCAGTGAGCGGGTCGAAGGCACAGATGTTTTCCACCTCGTCATCGAATAGCTCGATACGAATGGCTTCCAGATCGGACTCGGCCGGAAATACATCAATCACATCGCCGCGCACCCGAAAGGTTGCACGGGCAAAATCCATATCATTGCGGGTGTATTGCAAGTCGGCTAAGCGGCGCAGCAACTCACGTTGGTCCATACGATCGCCACGATCAAGGTGCAAGACCATCTTCAGATAAGACTGCGGATCGCCCAAACCATAGATACAGGAAACCGTGGTGACGATGATGGCATCACTGCGTTCCAGCAAGGCTTTGGTTGCCGATAAGCGCATTTGCTCGATATGGTCATTGATCGAGGCGTCCTTCTCGATAAAGGTGTCGGACGACGGCACGTAGGCTTCCGGCTGGTAATAATCGTAATAAGAAACGAAATATTCCACGGCGTTATTCGGGAAAAAGCCTTTGAACTCGCCGTACAGCTGCGCGGCCAGGGTTTTATTCGGTGCCAAAATAATGGTCGGGCGCTGCACTTGGGCAATCACGTTGGCGATACTGAAGGTTTTTCCCGAGCCGGTAACCCCAAGCAACGTTTGATGCGCCAGCCCCGCCTCCAAGCCCTCAACCATCAGGCGAATTGCTTGCGGCTGGTCGCCCGCAGGCTTGAAGCGCGTAACTAACTCAAACCTTGCCATACAAACCTCGATAAAGCCCTGTGACTCAACTAAGTAAAAGGCGTCATACACCCATGAAAAGCGTGCGCAAGCATATCGCCGCAGCCGTTCTTGGTGGCTATAATAGCGACCCGTTTGCGCAACCCCTAATGCGAGTATTTGCTGGGTGTTGCATGCCTTCAGTCTTTCCTCTCGAGTTGCCTCCTCATGAGCCTGTTCTCTGCCGTCGAAATGGCCCCGCGCGACCCAATTTTGGGTCTCAACGAAGCATTTAATGCTGACCCACGGACCAATAAGGTCAACTTAGGTGTCGGCGTTTATTTCAACGAAGAAGGCCGCGTTCCGCTGCTGCGTGCTGTCGCTGCCGCCGAACAAGCGCGGATCGAAGCCCGTGCACCGCGCGGCTATCTGCCGATTGAAGGCATTGCCGCCTACGATCAAGCCGTGCAAAGGCTGTTGTTTGGTGCCGACAGCGCATTAATCGCTGACGGACGCGTGATTACCACGCAATCGGTAGGTGGCACTGGCGCACTGAAAACCGGCGCGGACTTTCTCAAGCGCCTGCTTCCCGACTCTGTAGTCGCGATCAGCGACCCAAGCTGGGAAAACCATCGTGCGTTGTTTGAAGCGGCCGGTTTCCCGGTAGAGAACTATCGCTACTACGACGCCGCTAATCACGACGTTAATCGCAGCGGCATGCTGGAAGACCTGAAAAACCTGCCCGCCCGCTCGATCGTGGTATTGCACGCCTGCTGCCACAACCCAACAGGGGTCGACCTCAACCTCGCAGACTGGCAGGCCATTGTGCAAGTGCTGCGCGAGCGTGAGCACGTGCCATTCTTAGACATTGCCTACCAAGGCTTTGGCGATGGCATCGAGCAAGACGCCGCTGCCGTGCGCTTGTTTGCCGAATCTGGAATGGATTTTTTTGTATCCAGCTCCTTTTCCAAATCATTCTCGCTGTATGGCGAGCGAGTTGGCGCGCTGTCGATTGTCAGCAGCTCGAAAGAAGAGTCCGCTCGCGTACTCTCCCAAGTTAAACGGGTAATCCGTACTAACTATTCCAACCCTCCCACCCATGGCGCCAGCATCGTTGCCAGCGTACTCAACAGCCCAGAGCTGCGGGCACTATGGGAACAGGAGCTGGGCGAAATGCGCGAGCGCATTCGCGGCATGCGCCTAGCCATGGTTGAACAACTCACTGCCCTGAACTGCACACGGGATTTCAGCTTCGTGGCACGCCAGCGCGGAATGTTCTCTTACTCAGGTCTCAGCGCCGCACAGGTTGAACGTCTACAGAGTGAATTCGCCATTTACGCCGTCAACACCGGACGTATTTGCGTGGCCGCTCTGAACCATAACAACCTTAACGCGGTCACCCAAGCCATCGCCAAAGTCCTTTAAAAAGCTTCATCAAGCCCGCCCAAACAGGCTTGACTTAACCTTTTAAATCAGTAGGATACGAGCCGTAATTCCGCGATAGCTCAGTTGGTAGAGCAAGTGACTGTTAATCACTGGGTCCCTGGTTCGAGTCCAGGTCGTGGAGCCAAACAACTAAAGGGTTACGCCTAGGCGTAACCCTTTTTTTATGGCGGCAAGATCATCACGGCTAACCGACCAGAGCAAAAGCATTCGACGCCTGCTGTGGCTAAGCGCGCTAATCAAGCCACAAGCCACAAGCCGGCACTGCCCTCTGCGCCGCAGACGACTTAACAACCGCGCCTATTCGTCCGCGACTGAATATCCACAGCGCAAACGGCAAAACTCAGTCCGCTAAAAATAAAAACGGGCCGAAACACTCATTTACCTTTGGTAAATGATGTTTTAGCCCGTTCAATTTTCGTATTGCTTATTTATTAGCCGCCACAGACTTAATGCTTATCGTTGTCGGCTAACCACACGTTTAATTGATACTAAGTTTGCTGCGATTTTTCTCCAGTATCGCCGCACCAATGCCATTCACCTCAAGCAGATCATCGACCGAGGCAAAAGCCCCATTTGCCGCACGATACTCAACAATGGCCCGCGCCTTAACCTGACCAACACCCAGCAGTTCGCGCTGAAGCATGGCGGCATCTGCGGTATTCAGATTAACCAAAGCAACCTCAGCCCCGGCAACCGCTGCTGGTTGAGTTATTGCAGGTTTAGGTGCGTTGATAGCGGTAGGCGCAGCTGCCGAAGCAGCCAGCGAAACACCCGCCAAGAGAGCGAACAGTACGGAAGAAAGATGCATGTTTTTCATCATTAACACTCCATGTTTTATTAGATTTACGCAGTACTCCATGACCCGCGCTATTTGAAAGTAGCCGCACAAAATAATCTGTCAAATACCCCATCAACATTTGTAAAGCAGCACGCACAACACACCGTACAAGCGCTGAAAAACCAGGCAGGCCGCGACTCAGGCACGCTAATTTGGTACCTAATACCTCTCTCCGCTACATTGGCCGGCTGCAATAGACCCAGCAGCCTTGCTGAAGTGCGCTACATGGCGGACGCCGCGGCTGGAGCTGGCACACCAGCTCGGCGGGCTGGATGTATCAGTTGATCGTCGAGTTACTGCTCGGCCTGCGCTTAGCGGGTAGTCGCCTGCGGCTGTTGCCAGTGCTGCCTGATTGAATAAAGGCTATGTCCTAGTTATGCGTTGCAGGCCCTATTTTGTAGGGTGGGCTAAAGTCCACCCTACGTTCTGTATTCAACACGTAACGGGTACATAGCCTAAATAAAACCAATGACGCCAGCCGCACGCACGACTAAATATCATTGCAGCGGCACTGGCTGCTTACGCGTAATAAAGCTGTCGGGCGACATTCAGAAAGTACTGTGTTCGGCTCGGCAAAAGCCTTTTGCCTGAAGCAGGCTTGGTCCCGCGACTATGTCCCCCTATGCTGGGCGTAGAGTCTGTCCGGCGTGACCGCCCTCTAGCGAGAAAGCCTGGGCCTGAGCGCGTGACTTGGTTTACCCGCGACAACTGCTTATTGGTTTTAAGCCGATGGCGCGAGCTGACGCTCCAGTATCCAGCCTTGCACCTAGAGCTGC
>JBBKVZ010000395.1:0-7002 GCA_037968715.1 Pseudomonas sp. | reverse complement strand
TCCAATCTCCTGAGCGCATCCGGCGTCTCAGTGGATGCAGTTAGATTAGCGATGGCGGCAGGGTAGCAACAGAGCCAAGCGTCGTTGCTGCTTGTAAGCCTTTCGCTATAGGTGTCGTAATGCTGTGAGACTTTTGATTAAAAGTTCTGCCGGCATAGGCTTGCCAAGTAAGTAACCCTGCAACGTATGACAGCCTAATCGGGTAAGCAGCTCTTGCTGCTCTGCTGTTTCCACGCCCTCGGCTACAATTCTTAGCCCGAGCGTTTGGCCCAGTGCAACTATCGCCGAAACTATTGCTTCATCGTTATTACCTTTAGTTAACTCGGTGACGAAACCTCGGTCGATTTTAAGTTCATCTGCAGGCAGTCGTTTTAGGTAGAGCAGGCTGGAATAACCTGTTCCGAAATCGTCAATGGAAATACTCAGGCCCAGTTCCGACAGCCGCTCTAGTATCACCAAGCTGCTTTCAGCATCGCGCATGGCAGTCGATTCTGTGATCTCAAGCGTCAGGTGGCGGGCATCAAGTGAATGACGCGCCAGGGCATTGCGTACGACATTCACCAGGCTGGCATGCCCCAACTGAACCGTGGACAGATTGACTGCAATGCTCCAGTCCTGATGACCTTCGTCGTGCCACTCACGCATTTGCCGGCAGGCCTCGTTGATTACCCAATTACCGATGGGAATTATCAATCCACTTCTTTCCGCAAGTGGCAGAAAACGATCCGGCGCAACCAGGCCGAGCAGCGGACTTTGCCAGCGCAACAAAGCCTCGACCCCGATCATCGGCCCGTTGGGCGCGAGCATTTTTGGTTGGTAATGTAGGACAAATTCGTCCTGATCCAGCGCCTTGTGTAAATCTTGTTGAAGTTGCATCTGCTCATGGGCATTGGTGTTCATGGCGTTTTCAAAGAAAGCATAACCATTACGCCCCAGCTCCTTGGCGTGATACATCGCGGCATCTGCATTGACCATAAGCTCATGCGCGGTAAGACCATCATTGGGGTACAGCGCGATACCAATACTCGCGGATATATGCATGTTGTTGCTGGCGATATTGTAAGTTTTACCCATGCTATCGATTAGCCGTTGTGACAGCACCGCGGCATCTTCGGGCTCCCCGGGATCAATCAACAAAACAAATTCGTCACCTCCTAGGCGGGCTGCGGTGTCCTCACAGCGTTTGGTGCTTAATATCCGCTGAGAAACTTCAATCAGCAGAAGATCGCCAGTGTGATGCCCATAAACATCGTTGATGGTTTTAAAACCATCAAGGTCCATGAAGAGCACAGCAAAATGGCGCTTCTCTCGCGCAGATTTTTGAATCGCCTGCTCTAGGCGGTCATTTAAAAGGGCGCGATTAGGCAGCTTGGTCAGGTTATCGCGCAATGCGAGCTGAAGCAGTTCGTTATTGGCCTGATCGAGTGAATTTGCTATCACCTTGGTACGCACATCCAGCATGGAAACGATTAAGGCAATGGCGAATACCGCTAGGCTCACCACGATCACCAATACTGCCAGCCACTTGGTATCGATACCGCTGTTTGCCGCGCCGCAGAAGCTGCCTACAGGGAACTGCGCCGCCGCCATTCCTGTGTAATGCATGCCAACGATGGCGCAGCCCATTACTAGCGCCGCGCCAATGCGGGTATAGACAACCTTTGCTGAACCTTCACGCAGGCGGAAGGCGAGCCAGAGGGCCGCCCCTGATGCAAGAATCGCGATGATAACGGACAGGGCAACCACCCAAGGAATGTAGATCACACTGGGTGTCATCAGCATCGCCGCCATGCCGATGTAGTGCATGGCGGCAATTCCTGAGCCCATTAATAGACCGCCCAGACTCAGACGCGTCCAAGGCAGATCTTTCTGGCAAACCATCCAGAGTGCAAAGGCCGATGATGCAATGGCCATTAATAGCGAAAGGATTGTGAGCGGTACGTCATAGCCCAGGGAAATGGGAAGATTGAAGGCGAGCATGCCGATAAAGTGCATCGACCAAATACCGAACCCCATGGCGAACGAACCACCAATCAGCCATAACGCCGATGCTCTGCCTGTCGACTCGGATACGCGGCTCGCCATGTTCAGTGCTGTGTATGAGGCGAGGATGGCGACAATCAGAGAAAATATTACTAGTACGCTGCTGTAACTACTGAGAAGCATGAAGCCCACCCTAGTACGTGTTCGGGGATTTTTTTAAATGATATCGAGAGGCCACTATAACTCTCTGCATCATTGGCAAGGTGCTGATTGTTGTCTGCCGAGCGCTCCAGCCTGCGAATTGAATGCATAACTAGAAACTTACTGTGCCAACTCGGCGGAGCGAATTTCTTGCGTGGCGTCTAAAATTTAGGTTGTTGGCACGCGTTTCTATGCCCGTGTGAGCAGTGACGAACAGTCTCTAACCCAGGAATAGAACCGCGGCCACTGCATACCTGTGGCGCAGGTGCTAAATATGCAGCCTGTGAGACTTAGCGATTTCGCTGGCGGTGTTTTCTGGCACGCCCGCTGCGGATGCAAAGCTGGGCCATGCCGAGACAGTTTCGATAACTTGCTCAATGATTGCTGCGGGGGAGAAGTGGCGCACTGGGCCTATAGTGGCAAGAAGGTCACTGCGTAAAAAGTTGTCACGCTTGGCGTTGATTGTCATCTGGTGACTGTCTACCCATTCAGAGCCGGGCTTGTAAGACCACGCAACGTCATAGGCCGGTGATAAGCGCCAAGTGCCTTGGGAGTTCATCAGAAAGCTGACGTTTTTCACATGGTCGTCATGGTTGCGGGCCACTACGTTGAACACCATACGCCGAAAGAACTGCTCAGCGTCACTGGCCGGGAGTTGCAGTTCGCGCATTACCGCGAAAGCTTCTTCATAGCTGTATTGGCCAGGCCGGGTGTAGTCCGCGTGGTCCATCGCGCCGAGAGTTTGCATATGGATTTTCTCGCCGTCGTCCGTGCGGTCAAAACGTTTGGTCATGAAGTGGGCACGACCACCTTCTTCGTGCAGACGGCACTCCGTCATGTTGATGCCGCAGGTGGTGGCCATCAGGTAGTAGGCGTACTCGATGCGGCCAAAGCCATGGGTGTCCTCAAGCCGATTAGACTTTTTCTCTACGTCGAACTTAAACAGCCAATAGCTGAAACCCGGTGGTGCCTTGACTTGGCCGGAGCGAATTTCGCCTTTGTCGTTCATGGCAATCACCGCCTTCGCCCGTGCACCGCCGGCGCTGGTGCCGATTTGAATTAAGCGCTGTAGGGCGGTGTCGTCTTCGGGGGCGTGGCCACTGGATATGCGATCGGCCAAGGACTCGCGTTCAGAGAGCACTTCACCGGCGAGCTTTACCAGAGAGTCGATCTGCACCGGCAGACTGTCCGTACCCGATAATTTCAGTGCCGGGCAGTACTCCAGCGCACCCATGCCGCGTGCGCCGGTGTAAAGCAGGCGTTCGACAGGCGTCACAGATTTTTTGTCGCGGCCTTCGCGGGCCATCCAAGCGTCGAACAGCGCAGAGCCGTAGTCATCCGGCAGGGAGTCGGCGAGCACAGCCGGTAGGCGTTTAAAAACGTCGCGGTTGAGGCTGCGAAACTCATAGACCTTGCCGGCGGCCAAGGGCATATGGATTGGCGCAATCTCAAGGCCACTGGTTACAAACTCGGGGTCGTATTCGAACAAGGCCACTTCACCAGCTTCATCCCACATCACGGCGCCGACCGTGCGGCCCCAAAGCATTACTTTGGCTAAAATCACCATTCAACTCCTGGCTTGCGCTTAGACGCGGGGCTCTGCGCGGTAGAAAGTGCGGCAGCCCTAGTGCCAGATGCGCGAATGCGAACCTTGCCGCCCATAGCAAGCGCTTTTATTGGGCTGCTGCGCACTTCCTCTACTAGCGATGACAGGCGGTCCAAGCAGTCTAAAGCGCGCAGGACAGCTATCAGCGTCGCCAGAGTGCCCTTACCGTGGGATTCGAGATTGATGAGCGTTTGACGGGAGATTCCGGAGGCCTTAACCACTTCCTCTTGGGAAAGGTTGGCCTGCAGGCGGAGTTTCTTGATTCGTCCGCCGACAGTTGCGCCAATGGCCTCGTCAGATAATATACGAATTTTCATAACGCCTAAATTCCTAGACCTAAAGTGGTTTGCAGGCAGACTATGCCTGTAATTCTAGGCGCTATTGTTTGGATTGCAAAATTACAATTGGTGAGGCGAATAATAATTTAATGTCTTGGATTTTAGGCGCCAGAGCTGAAAATATTGCTTTTTGACTACAAATCTAGGCGTTATCTAGATTGTTTGCAGGGCCGGCGCCCTCAGCGCAAGGTCGTAGCGCATTTACTGTGCTGGAGAGCGCGTGGTGCCCCGGTGTGATGGGGCCGCAAATATCCCATAGGGCTGCGTGGAGCCGCGCCGGCGAGGTTGGCGTCAAGATGAGTTCTGCGTTTCAGCTAGTAAGCCACTGCCGGCTTGCTGTTCAAATTTATGTGCGAGCGACTGGCTAACATCAACTCCCGAGGGGCTACAGCAGCTCGCCTGACCGCCTAGGGAGCAGCGCTCAAATGCCTTAGTCGCGGTAAAACACCTGGACCAGGTGATAACCAAACGCCGACTTCACCGGACCATGAATCTCGCGCACGGGTTTTTTGAAAATCACCTGATCGATAGCGTGGACCATTTGCCCTGGACGCACTTCACCGAGATCGCCGCCGCGCTTACCGGATGGGCAGCTGGAGTGCTTCTTGGCCAGCACATCGAAGGCCTCGCCTTTAGCAATGCGCGCCTTTAAGAGTGCGGCCTCTGCCTCGGTTTTAACCAATATGTGCCGCGCCATTGCTTTGGCCATGCTCGGGCCCTCCTGAAAAAGGCCGCCATTGTGCCAGTTATTGGCGCCAGTGCACGCTCGGGCGACCAGCGTCGTGACAAGCTAAGCGGCGTCACGGGCCAGCCAATCTGGCCTAAGGTAATTAGCAAATCGTTTGAAGGATGCGTGGTCATGGATTTAACTGCAATGTTGAAAATTCTCGCCAGTCAGGATGGTTCAGACCTGTATTTGGCCACCGGTGCGCCGCCCTGTGCGAAGTTCAATGGGGTTCTCAAGCCTTTGTCGGCTGAAGCGTTGCAGTCTGGCGCTGTTATGGAGATTGCCAATGCCATTATGGATGTGGCGCAACGCGAGGAGTTCGAGCGCGAGCTGGAGATGAACCTAGCAATCTCCATTCCCAGTGTCGGCCGTTTCCGGATCAATATCTTTAAGCAACGCAATGAGGTTTCCATCGTTGCGCGCAATATCAAGATGGAAATCCCCACTTTCGAGGATCTCAAACTCCCCGAAGTGTTGCTCAAGACCATCATGGAGAAACGCGGTCTGGTGCTGTTCGTTGGTGGCACCGGCTCGGGTAAATCCACCTCGTTGGCGGCCTTGATTGATTACCGTAACCGTAACAGCGGCGGGCATATCATCACCATCGAAGACCCGATTGAGTATGTGCACCGGCATAAGAAATCCATCATTAATCAGCGCGAAGTCGGCGTGGATACCCGCAGCTTCCACGCGGCTCTGAAGAACACCCTGCGTCAGGCACCGGACGTGATTCTGATCGGCGAAATCCGCGACCGCGAGACCATGGAGCATGCGCTGGCGTTCGCCGACACCGGCCACTTGGCCATCTCGACCCTGCACGCCAACAACGCCAATCAGGCGCTGGACCGCATTATCAATTTCTTCCCGGAAGAGCGGCGCCCGCAACTGCTTAATGATCTGGGCAACAACCTTAAGGCATTCGTCTCGCAACGGCTGGTGAAAACCGTCGACGGCAAACGCCGGGCGGCAGTGGAGGTGTTGTTGGGCACACCGACCATTCGTGACTTGATCAAACGCAGCGACTTTTCCGAGATCAAAGAAATCATGGAGAAATCGCGCAACCTAGGCATGCAGACCTTCGATCAGGCACTGATCGAACTGGTCAACGAAGGCGTGATCGACGAAGAGGAAGCGGTAAAGAACGCCGACTCGGCGAACAACGTACGGCTAAGACTCAAACTCTATCGGGAAGCCCCAGCAGTTGCCGCCGCGCCGGCTGCCGCTCCGGCTCCGGTTGCCCCAGTTGCTCAACCCAGTGAGGCGCCGGCCTGGGGGCTTGAGTTAAAGCTGGAGGAAATTGAAACAGAGAAGCCGCCAGAGGACCCCGGCCGCCACGGCATCTAATCAACCACTGAAGTGCCTGACCTAGGGTTAAATGTCCGCAGCAGCAAGGTCAGGCCGGCAAAACTCAAGCAACTGCCCACGCACAGCAAGGCCTCAGCGAGGTGCGGCGGCACTATCAGGTAGAAGCCTTTGCCCTTAATCAGGGCGGCAAAACTCGACACGCCGAAGGGCATCAAATACAGGCGCAGAGTTTGCCAAGCGTTGGCTCTGGATGGCCGTTGGCCAACGCTCAGCAGCAAGCCACTGCCAATCAGTGCGCTGATGCCCAGCGAGTTAAACCATAGCGCCGGCGCTGGGTCGAAATACAGTACTAGCGTGCACAGATACCAAATCAGGTAGCACCAGAGCACCAGGCTGGCAGGTTTTAGGGTGCGCAAATAGTTGAGCATTGCCAGCTCCTGAATCCACGGTTAGTCCCGAATCCATCAAGCCAGCACAAAGCTTGCCAATCAGCTTTGCAGTTCTGCTATATCACCAAACAACTCAAGGGCTTGCGGATTGGCCAGGGCGTCGGTGTTTTTCACCGGCCTGCCGTGCACCACATTGCGCACTGCCAGCTCGACGATTTTGCCGCTGATGGTGCGTGGGATATCCGCCACTGCAATGATTTTGGCTGGCACATGGCGGGGGGTGGTGTTGGCGCGGATCACCTGGCGGATGTGCGTTTGCAGTGCGTCGCTTAGCTCAACGCCATCACGCAAGCGCACAAACAGCACTACGCGGACGTCGTCGTGCCACTCCTGGCCGATGGCGATGGACTCCAACACCTGTTCGACTTTTTCGACTTGGCGATAGATTTCCGC
>JBBKVZ010000394.1:0-6722 GCA_037968715.1 Pseudomonas sp. | reverse complement strand
CGCCGTGCCAGACACCGACTTCAGCCTCGGCCAATCGGTGCGCCACTCGCTGTTCGGCGAGGGGGTTATCCTCAACTTCGAAGGTGCCGGGGCGCAGGCAAGGGTGCAGGTCAACTTCGCCGCTGAGGGGACTAAATGGCTGATGCTGGGCTATGCCAAGTTAGAAGCCGTGTAAGCAGGCCCGGCGCAAGGCTTACAACCTTGCGCCGCCCCCACAAACAAGCCAGTCAACTCGGGCCACAGCTGCTTAACTGCAAGCTATAGGTCGGCCCGGCACAGGCCCGATCATCTTAAAGCCCCCTGCCGTATGACTGGAGCCTGCGCAGACTATGCCGACCCACCTCCTCACGCGCGTGCCCTTGCTGGGCAAAATTGTCTTGTTGGCCTTGGCCTATGTGGTCAGCGGGAACTTGGCATTGTTGTTGGCCATACCGCCGGGCTTCGTCAGCGCCATGTTTCCTCCGGTCGGCATTGCCCTAGCAGCCGTGCTGATCTGGGGTTATCCATTATTGCTCGGCGTATTTATTGGCTCGGCGCTGCTCAATATCAGCATCGGTGGCCCCTTAAGCTGGCCCGGCGTCGGGATAGCCTGCGGCATCGCCATGGGCACCACGGCGCAATGCCTGCTGGCCAGCGGGCTGATTAAACGCCTGGTGGGCTTTCCCAATCCGCTTATCGATGAACGGAGTATTTTTCTCTTACTGTTAATTGGCGGCCCGCTGAGCTGCATGGTCAGCGCCAGCGCCGGCGTGGGCATTCTGTATGCCAACCAAGTGATCACCACCAGCCAAGTGGTCGAAAACTGGCTGACCTGGTGGGCAGGTGACAGCATCGGGGTACTGATTGCTACGCCATTAATGCTCATTCTATTTGCGCAACCAAGGCCTCTGTGGCGCAGCCGCTTGAGCAGTGTCGGCGTGCCTTTGTTAATTAGCTGCAGCATCATGGTGCTGATTTTTCTGCGCGCCAGCAGCATCGAAGAAGATAATTTGCGCAGTCGCTTTCACCAGCAAAGCAAGTTGATGAGCACGGCGGTCAAGTTTCGCTTTGAGCTATACAGCCACTCAGTGCGCTCGATTGAGCGCTTGTTTGCCGCCTCAACACACGTAGAGCGCCACGAGTTCAGCGCCTTTGCCAGTAACCTACCGAGCGATTACCCCGGCGTACGGGCCCTCGGCTGGAGCCCGCGCATCAGCCAACAGCAACGCGCCAGCTATGAAGCGCAAATGGCCGCGCAGGGCAATGCCGACTTTCATATCAGCCAACGTAACGCTGCCGGCAACTTTATTGTTGCAAGCGCGCGCGACAGTTACCTGCCGGTCACTTATATAGTGCCGCTGGAGAGCAACAACAAAGCGCTCGGTTATGACATCGCCTCCGAGCCCGTGCGCAATAACGCCTTGCAGCGCGCGCAAAACACTGGCGACCTAGCCATGACCGCACCTATTACGCTGGTTCAAGATGCGCGCCAAGAACCCAGCGTGCTGATGTTTTATCCGGTGTATCGCGGTGCCCCGCCGCCTAATGAGGTCACTGAGCGTCAGCAGCGGCTCATCGGCTATGCCACCGCAGTGGTGCGCATCAGCGACCTGATGAATACCGCGCTCAGCGACTACAGTACCGCCGACTTCGACTTGCAGTTGATTGATAACACCGATGCTAGCCCAATGCTTGCCTATGGTAGTGCCGATATATCCGTGCCGGCTTACGCGCAAAAGATGATCTGGCAAGAGGCATGGACCATCGGCGGGCGCGGCCTGCAACTGACCATCGCGCCCAGCAGCGATTTTTTGCAGCGCAACCAAAGTCGTCAGTCGTGGGCGCAATTGGTCGGCGGTTTACTGCTGTGCAGCTTGCTTGGCGGCTTTCTGTTAAGTATCACCGGCCGCGCCGCACAGGTGCGCAGTCAAGTTAAACAGCGCACGTTGGAGCTCAGTGCCATCTTGGAAAACGCCGCTGAAGCGATTCTAATTTTCGACCAACAAGGTCGCATCGAGCGCGCAAACCCCGCCGCCTGCCAACTGTTTGGTTACTCGGAGAAAACGCTGCTCAAACAGCCACTTGGCGCGCTACTCCCGCAACTCAATAACGAGTTTGCCGCCAGCCTAGACAGCCTGTTGGGCAACGATATTCAAGTGCAAGGTCGGCACGCCAATGCACAGCCGTTGCAACTGGAAATCAGCCTCAGCCACTTTGCCCTACCGGACCGCCAGCTGAACATTTGCCTGCTGCGCGACATTGCCGCACGAAAAAGAGTCGAGCAGCTTAAGAACGAGTTTATCTCCACGGTCAGCCATGAACTGCGCACCCCGCTGACCTCCATCAAAGGCTCACTGGGCCTGCTGGCCGCCGGTGTACTGGGCAAGTTGCCGGCACCCGCGCAAGAACTGGTGGATATTGCACAAAGCAACTCCGAGCGCTTAGTGAGCTTGGTGAACGACATTCTCGACATCGAAAAACTCGAGTTCAGCGAAAATCCTCTTGAGCTCACCGTCACCGACCTACACCCTCTGCTGCAACAGGCATTGGCGCAAAATCAGGGCTATGCCGACAGTTTTAAGGTGCAGTTACACCTCGACGACGGCAGCTTATCCACACCGCTGATGGTGGCCATCGACAGCCTGCGGCTGCAGCAAGTGCTGAGCAACCTGATCTCCAATGCGGTGAAGTTTTCTCATCCCGAGGGTCGGGTGGAGATCAGCGCAGCGCTGCACGATGAGTACGTCGAAGTCGCGGTGCGCGACTATGGCTTGGGCATTAATGATGAGTTTCGCTCGCGGATCTTCCAGAAATTCGCCCAAGCAGATGGCTCCGACACCCGCAGCCAGGGCGGTACGGGTTTAGGCTTAAGCATCTGCAAGACTCTGATGAAGCGCATGCACGGCGAAATCGATTACCACAGCGTGGCGGGGCAAGGCAGCACCTTCTACTTCCGCTTGCCACTGGCCTAGCGCCGCCCACTCAGGCGCCCGGATGCCGCCGGCGCAAGCCTGATTTAGCCAAACATAAATCCCGAAACACTCTGCCACTAGCCGCGCAAAACGAGGCCGGGCAATATACGCGCGTGTAACCACTGGTGGAAAAACTTATATGCAACGCTTTATGACCTTCTTCATGGTGCTGTGCTTGGGCCTAACCCTGAGCCTAGATGCCAACGCACGGCGCATGGGCAGCGGCAAATCCTTCGGCTCGGCGCCAAGCCATCAAGCCAGCCAAACCCGTCAAGCAGCGCCGAGCAGTACGGCTGCTGCGGGCTCAACCGCAGGTAAAGCCGCCGCTGCCGGCGGCATGTCGCGCTGGCTCGGGCCTTTAGCTGGTTTGGCTGCTGGCGGCTTGCTGGCCTCGATGTTTATGGGCGGAAGTTTTGAAGGCCTGCAGATAATGGACATGTTGATCATGGCCCTAATCGCCTTTTTGGCCTTCCGCTTTATCGCCTCACGGCGCAAGCAACAAGCCCAGACCGCCACCCCAGCGGGTGCTGGAGCGCCGTATTTGCGCGATGTATCGCCGCAAGCAAGCAGCCCGACGGCGTCCGGCAGTAACATTTTCGGTGGCTCGGTTACCCCCGTTAGCGCAACGATCAAAGCCCCGGCTTGGTTCAATGAAGCCAGTTTTGTCAGCGTTGGTCGTGAGCATTTTCTCAATCTGCAACAGCATTGGGATGCCAACGAAATGGCCAAAATCAGCGAATTCACCACGCCGCAATTACAGGCGTTCTTGGTGAAAGAACGTGCCGATTTGGGCGATGCGTTCCAGTCCACCTACATCGACGACCTCAATGTCCAGCTGGATGGCTTGGATGATCAGGCCGATAAAACCATCGCCACCCTGACCTTTACCGGTATGGAAAAAACCTCGCGCTTTGACCAAGGCGAAGCCTTCAGCGAAAGCTGGCGTATGGAGCGCGCCCAAGGCGAAAACCAACCTTGGCTGATCGCTGGCATGCGCCAGAACTAAAACTACCGCTGCGTTATCAGAAACCCGGGCTTGCCCGGGTTTTCTGCATTTGCACCAGCGGCTAAGCGCTTTACCACACGCCAGAACTGCTACATTCATAGCGGCATAAACAACCCCGTAGCCACCCACAGAGAGCAATAATAATGATCGCATATGCAATGGTTGGTAGCGCAGACCTAGAGAAAGCCAAGGCCTTCTACGCCGCACTGCTCGGCGAGATGGGCGGCAAAGTGGCCATGGATGTTGGCCGCGCCGTATTCTTCAGCGCTGGCAAAGGCCAGCCGATGTTTGGCGTGTGCACCCCTTACAACAAAGAAGCCGCGGACGCCGGCAACGGCAATATGACAGCTCTGGCTGGCGGCTCCCGTGAGGGCGTAGACAAACTGTATGCCAAAGCCATCAGCCTCGGTGCCACCGATGAAGGTGCTCCGGGCGAGCGCATGCCCGGCTTCTATGGCGCGTATTTTCGCGACCTAGACGGCAACAAGCTGGCCTTTGTGCACATCGGCTAACACGCTGTAAGTGCCGCCCCTGCGCAGCACTCCCAAGCCCTGAGCGTTGCGGCTCAATAGCCGCCATGCTCAGGGCTTTTTGCTGAGCCAAGCCCAGAGCATCGAGCAGATAATCGGCTGCTTGCCGTCATCATCGCTAACCACGACCTCGACCCACACCTCGCCCTTATCCTGCTGCTCAATACTGTTAATTTGCGCAACCGTTAGCCTGGCAACCGCTGTTAGGCCACCGCTGACGCGCTGCCGATAATCGACCTTGAGGCTTTTGATCAGCAGTAATTTGTTGTCTGGCACATTCATCCCAACCAAAAACCCCGTGGCTGACTCGGCCAGCAAGGCCATCGCTGCGGCATGCACACCCTTGATATGGTTCTGCACCTTGCGTCGGTTAGCGATGCTTAACACGGCGTGCTCACGGCTTAGCTCGTGCACCCGAATCTGCGCGGTGCCGGCCAGTTTTACCTGCCAGCCGAATAAGCCACTCAGGGCAGCGCTGCGCCAGCCGACGGGCAAGCGATTGATGATTGCAACAATACGATTAAGGCGATTAACCACGGCCACAGACGACTCCAAACCAGTCATAAACGCAGGATGAGTGTGTCACGGCGGGTAAATAATGCTGATTGCCGGCGCGCCAACCAGGTTGGCAGGTCGGCCAAGTCAGCAGCGCATGGTGGCGGTTATGGCTTAAGGCCTAGTGTTTGAGCTCAGCCGCTGGGGCTGCGGATACCGGTACCACGGCCATCGGCGGCTGGCCTTTGGCCCATTGTGTAATCTCGCTGCTGCGCAGCTTGCTGGTGGTCAGCGACTTGTTCAGGGTCTCGGTGTAGTACTCCAGCCACGTGCGCGAGCCCGGCAGCATATAAGCTAAATCACGCATGCCCAGTTGTAAGCTCTGCACCACGTGTTGAAAGTCTTGCTCTTGGCCGAGCAGGGTTTTCGACACTTGCTCGACCGTGCCTGGGTCTTGTGCGGGCTTAAGAATGCCCGCCAAGTTGCCGGCCTTCTGCTGCGCCATTTGGGCCACTTTGGCATCTTGCAGTAGCAACTGATCGCGCAGGTCGCTAACTTCAGCCTGCACGCTGTGCAGCTGTTTTTTCAGGCCATCAATTTGCTCGATGGTCTGATCGACCGGCTTGCTGCTCATCAGGGTCACGGTTTGTACAATCACCGTGATCAGGACGATAACCAACACCACACCGGCCAAGCCGAAGAGAATCAATCGATTCAATTTGCCGGCTTTTTCTAATTGCTCTACGCGCTCGGCATCAGTTAAAACAACATCGGCGCGGGGTTCGGCTTCGCTTGTCATCAGGCTATCTCATCGCGCAAAAAGCATGGCTGTTAAGGTATTTATCGACCATAGCAGCAAAACCCTTAAGCATCGTCACCAAGGCGCCTTGAGCAGCCTGTTAGAATCTCGCTCATCCGCATGGCAACGCCCACATTGGCCTGCCTGCCACACCTCACTGCCGGAGCCAGCCCATGGAAGAAGTCATCGAACAACTGCGTGAACTCAACGAAACCGTACCGGTGCCGCTGGAATTACCCGAAGAAGAAGTGCTGGTCGAAATTCAGGAGCAGCTGCTCATTCACCTGCCGTTTGAACTGCGCGAGTTCTTACTGAAAGTCAGCGACGTGGTTTACGGGCGCTTAGAGCCCGTGACCGCCAGCGACCCGCAATCACACACCTACCTGCCGGAAGTGACCTGCACCGCTTGGAGCCTTGGCGTACCCCGCGACCTAGTGCCGATCTGCCAAGACGGCGATGACTACTATGTGGTCGATGTAGAAGGCGAAGTTACCCTGTGGTCCGGCGCCGACGCCGAACTCACCGACGAGACCTGGGACTCGGTATGGCACTGGGCCCGCGACGTGTGGCTAGAGAGCTAAACCGCCACCCCCATGGCCAACCTAAAACGCAGAACGTACAACGGGCGTAGGGCGTAGGGCGGACGTAGGGCGGACTCAGGAGCGAAGCGAACAGTCCGCCATTTACAGCAAAAAAATCCGCCACTCGCAGCAAACAGCCAGTCACTCACAGCGAACAACCCACCAATCTCTGCGCCACGGACAATCCCCCGCCTCACTCCCCCGCCTGCAAACTCAACAAATTCAGCAAAAACCGGCCAAAGTAATTCAGGTCTTGCTCGATTGCCGCCCGCGCCGCCTTGCCGTCACCGGCCTGGAGCGCTTTAAGGCAGTCCGCGTGAAAGTCATTCAAACGCAGTGACAAATCCGCCTCGGTGAACA
>JBBKVZ010000393.1:0-6718 GCA_037968715.1 Pseudomonas sp. | reverse complement strand
AACAGCTCAAAGCCACGGCTCTGTTGTTGGCAGATGGCTTCACCAAGCAGCTTGCCGGCCAAGTGGGTGGCGTTGACGCCGTGGCCAGCGTAAGCCTGGGCGTAGAACACATTGGGCTGGTCTTTGAGGCGGCCGATCTGCGGCAGGCGATTGGCGCCGATGCCGATCATGCCGCCCCATTGGTAGTCGATCTTGACGTTGGTCAGTTGCGGGAACACCTGGAGCATTTTCGGTCGCATATAAGCGGCGATGTCTGCCGGATCGCGCCCTGAGTAGTGGCATGCGCCACCGAACAGCAAGCGCCGATCAGCCGACAAGCGATAGTAATCCACCGTCACCCGCTGGTCGCAGAGCGCCATATTTTGCGGAATCAAACTGGCGGCCAGCTCTGGCGCTAACGGCTCGGTGGCGATCACATAACTGCCGGCCGCCAATACTTTGCCGCCGATGGCGGGGTTGAGGTTGTTGAGATAAGCGTTGCAGGCCAACACCAGGGTCTTGGCGCGCACCCGCCCTTGGGCGGTGTGCACGCAGACCTCTGGGCCGTAATCGATGCGCGTCACCGCGGAGTCCTCATACAAGCGAGCGCCAAGGCTGGCTGCCGCCGCCGCTTCGCCGAGGGCCAGCTTCAGTGGGTGCAAGTGGCCCGAGCCCATGTCGATCATGCCGCCGACATAGCGGTCGGAGCCGACCACGCTGCGCATCTGATCGGGGGCGACCATGCGCAGTTCATGCTGGTAACCGAGATTGCGCAGCTCTGCGGCGTCCTCGGCAAAGCCTTGGTAGTCGCTGGGCTTGTTGGCTAAGTCGCAATAGCCCCAGGTCAGGTCGCAATCAATGGAGTATTTGGCCACCCGGTGGCGGACGATTTCCACCGCCTGCAAACCCATCAACTTGAACTCGCGCACGCCGTCACGACCGACTACGTTTTCAAACTGCTCCACCCCGTGGCCGACGCCGCGAATCAGTTGGCCGCCGTTGCGCCCGCTGGCGCCCCAACCGATCTGGTGGGCCTCCAGCAGAACCACTGAGAGGCCGCGTTCGGCTAGCTCAATCGCCGTATTTAGCCCCGAAAAACCGCCGCCGATAATGCATACATCCGCTTGTACATCACCTTGCAGCTGTGGGTAGCGCTGCATGTGCTTAACGCTGGCGGCGTAATAAGAGGCGGCGTGCTGCGGGCTGTGCACGGGTTGGCGAAGCTGGGCGGGCATGGTGGTGATCCTGCTGGTATTAGACGAATAATGGGAGTCTGGCGGGCGTGGTGCAGCTCTAGGTGCAAGGCTGGATACTGGAGCGTCAGCTCGCGCCATCGGCTTAAAACCAATAAGTAGTTGTCGCGGGTAAACCAAGTCACGCGCTCAGGCCCAGGCTTTCTCGCTAGAGGGCGGTCACGCCGGACAGACTCTACGCCCAGCATAGGGGGACATAGTCGCGGGACCAAGCCCGCTTCAGGCAAAAGGCTTTTGCCTGACAGGCACAACTGCTTGGTCGGCTGGCGGCTTATGCGCGGCTAGCTGGGTTAAACTGCGCGCCTATACGCGGCCAATAATTAGGCTATGTCCCCGTTACGTGTTGAGTGCAAAACGTAGGGTGGGCTTTAGCTCACCAAGGTCCTTAACCCGCGCTGGTGGGCTAAAGCCCACCCTACAAAACAGGGCAGGCAACACGTAACTGGGACATCGCCAATAATCATGGCAAACCATACAGGAGCTGGGCCTTAGTGAGCTGTAACCGACAAATTATCGCGCGTCTGCGTGAGCGCATTCCCACCTTTGCATGTGTGCCGGGTTGTCACGATTGCTGTGGGCCGGTGACCACCTCATCGGAAGAAATGTCGCGCTTGCCAGTAAAAACCGATGCCGAGCATGACGCCGCATTAAACGAGCTGAACTGCGTGCATCTGGGGCCCAATGGTTGCGAAGTGTACGGCGAACGCCCGCTGATCTGCCGGTTGTTCGGCACCACGCCACGCATGCCCTGCCCGAATGGCCGCGCCCCGGAGCAGATGATCGAGCCGCAGATCGAGCGGCAGATCCATCACTACATCGCCACCACGCGGCAGGTGTTGGTGTAGGGCAGGCGTAACCCGCGTTGTTATAGCGCCGCAGCTTCCAGCACCGTTCATGGCTGTCATCTACACTGAGGCTGAACACCTCAGGGCCGTCGCGAGCGCAGTATGCAGATCATGATCATTGAGGACGACGCTTGGATCGCCGACCTCATCAAGCAAATCATTGTGAAGATTCGTCCCCAGGCCAAGGTCAGTTGGTACGAGCGCGTGAGTGCCGCGCGAGCCGCTTGGCAGGCCGCGCCCTGCGACCTGATCATCAGCGACTGGAACCTGCCCGGTGAATGCGGCATAAGCCTGCTGGAGGAGATTCGCAAACAGGGTAGCGCCGTACCGATCATGGTGGTCACCGGCCGCTCTGACCGCGAGAGCGTCATGCAGGTCCGCCGCCTGCGCATCAACGCCTTTATCAGCAAGCCCTTCAAGGTGCCCAAGCTGATCGAGCAGTTGGAGCAACTGCTGCCGCTGGATGACGGCGTGGCCCTGACCGAAGTCAGTCCGGCACAGGATTTCATCAGTCATTTGCAACAGCTAGCCCCTAGCGAACTTAATCTGCCGTTACTGGATGCCAGTCAGGAACTCCTCGAGCGGTACCTGCGGGGCGAGCAACTCGACCTGCGTCAACTAATAGCCCAGTTCCAGCAAGACAGTGCCCTCTGTGCCCGGCTGATCGCCGTCGCCAACAGCCCGCTGTACAACCTCCGTGGCGCGCCTTGCACCAGCCTGTACGAAGCGCTGCAACTGCTCGGCGTGAATGCCAGTCTGAATCTGGTGTTGGCCCTGTCTCTCAAGCGCGCCTGCCAACTGCGCAGCGGTACGTTGCGGCTGTATGCGCAGGTGCATCAGGAAGAGTCCGAACGGCTGTGCGAGCATGTGCGCCAGCTGGCCCTGCAAATGAAGCTGCAGCCCGGGCCTTACCAGAGCGCGGCGCTGTTGCATCGCATCGGCGAGCTGTGCGTGCTGCAGCAGGCGCAGGGCTGGGAAGACCTCGGTCACAGTCTCAGCGACAATCAGGTTCTGGCCGCGACGGACAAGTTTGGTCGCGACTTTGCCCATGCCCTCAAGGTCAACTGGCACCTGCCCATGGCCCTGCGTGAGATGATTGGCGCGATCTACGCCCTGCCGCCGGCCAACCTCAAACGTGACCTTATCCTCATGCGGCTTGCCGCCGTGGAGCTGAGTGCTGAACCCGAGGGGGCCAATCGCCTGCGTCACCTGCTCGGGTTGCCGGACGTCGAGCCTGTGCTGGCCACAGTTGCAGATGCCCCCGCCGAGCCGGCACCAAAATAGCCGCAACGCCCAAGACGGCTAAGTGCCGCGATGCCCTCATTCATCCCGGGTCAGCACTTCCAGCAACTCGATCTCGAAAATCAGGTTGGAGTTGGGCTTGATGTGCTCACCCATTTGCCGTTCGCCATAGGCCAAGTGCGCCGGCACCAGCAGTTTGCGTTTACCGCCGACGCGCATGCCTATCAGGCCTTGATCCCAGCCCTTAATCACCCGGCCAGTGCCGATCACGCATTGGAACGGTTTGCCGCGCGTGTAAGAGGAGTCGAAGGTCGTGCCGTTTTCCAAGGTGCCGCAGTATTGAGTGGTAATCAGGGCGCCTTTGACCACCGCTTTGCCATCCCCTAAGAGAATGTCGATGGTCTGTAATTCGTCGTGCATGGTCGGTTCTCGTCTCGGTGCATGGGCTGTTCAGTTGCGTTTAGCGGTGCTCACTCGGGCACTGGCAGGGTCAGGCTTTCCTTCACTTCTTCCATGACGATATAGCTTTTCGACTCGCGCACATGGGGGAGCTTGAGCAGGATGTCGCCGAGCAGTTTGCGGTACGAGGCCATTTCGTTGATGCGCGCTTTAACCAGATAGTCGAAGTCGCCGCTGACCAGATGGCACTCCAGCACGTGGGGCAGTTTCAGCACTGCGCGGCGAAACTCTTCAAAGGTGTCGCCAGATTTGTAATCGAGGCTGATTTCGACAAATACCAGCAGGCTGGCCTTCAGTTGTTGCGGGTTGAGGCGTGCGTGATAGCCCATGATAAAACCGTCGCGCTCCAAGCGGCGAACCCGCTCGGTGCAGGGCGTGGTCGACAGGCCGACTCGTTCGCCGAGGTCGGTAAAGCTGATACGCCCGTCTTCTTGCAGGGCACGTAAAATATGCCGGTCTATTTTGTCCAGCTCGCGACGGCTCTGATGTTGGGTGCGCATGGGGAATCTGCCTCCGTAAAAGGGCTTATTGCCGAGATTTCCCCTTGAATATAGCTGTTTAAATGGTGACTTCCACTGCTTCAGGCTTTTTATACTGGCAAGCATCTGCGCTCAGAATAATTAACGCTTGCTGCCAAGCTGCAGCACTGGAGACGAACATGCGGGTCATGGTGCTTGGTAGCGGTGTGATTGGTACCGCCAGTGCTTATTATCTGGCGCGAGCTGGCTTTGAGGTGGTGGTAATTGATCGCCAGAACGGTCCGGCGCTGGAGACCAGCTTTGCTAATGCAGGGCAAGTCTCGCCCGGTTACGCATCACCTTGGGCCGCTCCCGGCGTGCCGCTGAAAGCCATCAAGTGGTTGCTGCAAAAGCATGCGCCACTGGCGATCAAAGCCACTCTCGATATCGACCAGTATCTGTGGATGGCGCAAATGTTGCGCAACTGCACCGCCAGTCGTTATGCGGTGAACAAGGAGCGCATGTTGCGTTTGTCTGAGTACAGCCGTGACTGTTTGGACGAGCTGCGCGCCGAGACGGGCATCTGTTACGAAGGACGCACCCTCGGCACCACGCAGTTGTTCCGCACGCAAATGCAGCTGGACGGCGCGGCGAAAGACATCGCCGTGTTACAGGAACTCGGCGTGCCCTATGAGATGCTCGATCGCGCCGGGATTGCCCGCGTTGAACCGGCTTTAGCGGGCGTGACTGATAAGCTAACCGGCGCCCTGCGTTTGCCCAATGACCAAACCGGTGACTGCCAGTTGTTCACCACCAAACTGGCGCAAATGGCCGCAGATTTAGGCGTGGAGTTCCGCTTTGGGCAAAACATCGAGCGCTTGGACTTTGCCGGCGATCGTATCAACGGCGTGTACATCGATGGCAAGCTGCAAGTGGCCGACCAATATGTGTTGGCCCTTGGCAGCTTCAGCCCGCAACTGCTCAAGCCGTTGGGCATTAAAGCGCCGGTATACCCGCTGAAGGGGTACTCGTTGACCATACCGATTACCAATTCGGCGATGGCGCCAACTTCGACCGTTTTGGATGAAACCTACAAGGTGGCGATCACCCGCTTCGATAACCGCATCCGTGTTGGCGGCATGGCGGAAATTGCCGGTTTTGACTTGAGCCTGAATCCGCGTCGCCGCGCGACCTTGGAAATGATCACCACTGATCTGTATCCGCAGGGTGGCGACTTGAGTCGCGCCGAATTCTGGACCGGACTGCGCCCAGCGACTCCAGATGGCACGCCGATTGTCGGCGCGACTAAAATGCGTAACTTATTCTTGAATACCGGTCACGGCACCCTTGGCTGGACCATGGCGTGCGGTTCCGGGCGGTTATTGGCCGACTTAATCGCCAAAAAAGCTCCGCAAATCAGCGCCAGTGGCTTGGATATTTCCCGTTACAGCACTTCTATAGAGAGGCAACAGCATGTCCATTCAGCGCCTGCACACTGAAAAGCGCTACAGCGAAATTGTCATCCATAACGCCACTGTGTATTTGGCTGGACAGTTGGCCGACGATTACAGCGGCGATATCGCCGAGCAAACCCGGCAGACCTTGGCCAATATCGACCGGTTGTTGGCTGAGGCGGGCAGTGACAAAGCACAGATTCTGTCGCTGACCATTTACCTCAAAGACATGGCCGACTACGCCGCCATGAATACGGTCTGGGATGCTTGGGTGGCCGAGGGCTCTGCGCCTGCGCGGGCCTGCGTCGAAGGCAAGCTCTACGACCCGCGCGTGCTGGTCGAGATGATGGTGGTGGCCGCGCTGAAATAACTCTGCGTAGGTTGTACTCGCCGAAGGCAGTACGGCATGGATTGAAGCCACTCCGACGATGGTGGACTGTTCGCTGCGTAGATGATGATGGAATAACGGAATGTTTGCTTCGTACATAGATGACGGAATGTTCGCTTTGCACATTGGCGGACTGTTCGCTTCGCTCCTGAGTCCGCCCTACGTCCGCCATCCTTTACGTCCGCCATTATTTATTAGCCCGATAGAAGCCCATTGCCATGCGTCCTGCTCGCGCGTTAATTGATCTGCAAGCCTTGCGTCATAACTATCAGCTCGCCCGTACGGCCAGTGGCGGTAAAGCTCTGGCGGTGGTGAAGGCCGATGCTTATGGGCATGGTGCCGTGCCTTGCGCGCAGGCATTAATGGCTGAGGCCGATGGCTTTGCTGTGGCCTGTATCGAGGAGGCCTTGGCGTTGCGCGAAGGCGCCATTACTGTGCCCATTTTACTGCTGGAAGGTTTTTTTGAGGTCGACGAGCTGGAGCTGATCGACCAACATGCGCTGTGGTGTGTGGTGCATTCGCTGTGGCAGGTGCAGGCGATTGAGCGTGCGCAGCTGCGTCGGCCGTTAACGGTGTGGTTGAAACTCGACTCGGGCATGCATCGGGTCGGCTTGCAGGCCAGTGAATATCAAGGCGCGTA
>JBBKVZ010000392.1:0-10314 GCA_037968715.1 Pseudomonas sp. | reverse complement strand
CTGATCGACATGCTGGAAGATTTGGATGACGTGCAAAACGTCTACCATAACGCCGAAATTGCCGATGAGCTGATGGAACAGTTGGACTAGATTCACCGGTTACACAAAAACCGGAAGTTGCTTGCGCGCTTCCGGTTTTTTTATGGGCGTGGCGAGTGACGCGGGCACCCGGACTCCCTATACTCGCAAGCTGGATGTATAAACAGTATAGCGTCAATTTGATTGGCGTTTTCGATGGGTGAGAGGCATGTCGCTGATTTTAGGTATCGATCCCGGCTCTCGAATCACCGGCTACGGCGTGGTCCGTGATCTGGGCCGCGGTTGTGAATATGTGGCATCAGGCTGCATTCGTACCGGCAGCGGGCCGCTGCCGGAGCGCCTACAGATCGTCGTTCGTGGGGTGCGCGAGGTGATTGAAAGCTTCGAGCCGATCACCATGGGCATTGAACAGGTGTTTATGGCCAAAAATGCCGACTCCGCCCTCAAACTCGGTCAAGCCCGTGGTGCGGCCATAGTGGCTGCCGCGGAGGCTGGTTTGGAAATTGCCGAATACACCGCCACCCAAGTGAAGCAGGCGGTTACCGGCAGTGGCGGGGCGGCTAAAGAACAGGTGCAACTGATGGTTATGCACCTGTTAAAACTCACCCAGAAGCCACAAATTGATGCCTCGGATGCCTTGGCGATCGCCCTCTGTCATGCCCATAGCCGGCAAAGTTTGTTGGCTCATGGCTTGCTGGGTGCGCGCAGTCGCGGTGGGCGCTTGCGTTTATAAGATGCGAATTCGTGTTGTGCCGGTCTTTAAATTAAGGAAATTACTGTGATTGGACGTTTGCGTGGCACCTTGCTGGAGAAGCAGCCGCCGCACGTGATGCTGGATGTAAACGGCGTGGGCTATGAGCTGGAAGTGCCGATGACCACTCTGTATCGCTTGCCTGCGGTAGGCGAAGCACTGATGTTGCATACCCATCTGGTGGTGCGTGAAGATGCCCAGTTGCTCTATGGTTTTGCCGATAAGCGTGACCGCCAACTGTTCCGCGAGTTAATTCGCTTAAATGGTGTCGGTCCTAAGTTGGCGCTGGCGCTGATGTCGGGGCTTGAGGTGGACGACTTGGTGCGCTGCGTGCAGGCACAAGACACCTCGGTGCTGATGAAGGTGCCGGGTGTTGGCAAAAAAACTGCAGAACGCTTGCTGGTCGAGCTTAAAGATCGCTTCAAGGCATGGGAAACTCAACCTGGCTTGTTTGAGTTGGGTATTGAACCAAGTGTCGGTGCGTCAGTCTCAAGTGCCGAGAGTGATGCCGTGAGTGCCTTGCTGTCACTTGGCTACAAGCCGCAAGAAGCCAATCGCGCCGTGGATGCGGTCAAGCAAGATGGCCTTTCCAGTGAAGACTTAATTCGTCGCGCCCTTAAAGGAATGGGTTAGTGCCTTGGCATTGCCCCTTAGTAAGTGGCTCCCAATGTGTGTTTTTTATGTGTAAGTCGCCATGTTAGATGCTGATCGCCTGATCACTGCGACCGCCAATCCGCGCGAGCGCGAAGAGCAGCAAGACCGTGCCATTCGCCCGCTAAGGCTGGCCGAATACATCGGCCAGCCCAGTGTGCGCGAGCAAATGGAACTGTTTATTCAGGCTGCTCGTGGCCGTCAGGAGTCCCTTGATCACACGCTGATTTTCGGTCCGCCGGGCTTAGGAAAGACCACGCTGGCCAATATCATCGCCCAAGAACTCGGGGTGTCGATTAAAAGCACCTCGGGTCCAGTGCTTGAACGGCCAGGCGACTTGGCTGCCATGCTGACCAATCTTGAGTCGGGCGATGTGCTTTTTATTGATGAAATCCATCGTCTTTCGCCGATAGTTGAAGAAATTCTCTATCCGGCCATGGAGGACTTTCAACTCGACATCATGATCGGAGAAGGGCCTGCAGCGCGCTCAATCAAGCTCGATCTGCCACCCTTTACCTTAGTGGGTGCGACTACGCGGGCGGGTATGTTGACTAATCCGTTGCGCGACCGCTTCGGCATTGTGCAGCGGCTGGAGTTTTACAGCGTGGTCGACCTGACCACTATCGTCACACGCTCGGCGGGCATCCTTAACTTGCCGATTGATTCGGGTGGCGCTTTTGAAATTGCCCGGCGCTCGCGCGGCACGCCGCGAATTGCTAATCGCCTGCTACGCCGGGTGCGTGATTACGCGCAAGTGCGCGCGCAAGGCGAGATTACCGAGGTGATCGCCAACTTGGCGCTCAACCTACTGGCGGTTGATGAGCATGGCTTCGACCAGCAAGACCGGCGCTTGCTGTTGACCCTGATTGAGAAGTTCGATGGCGGCCCGGTGGGTATCGATAGTTTGGCGGCAGCCATCAGTGAAGAGCGACACACCATCGAAGATGTTTTGGAGCCTTATCTGATCCAGCAGGGCTACATCATGCGTACGCCGCGAGGCCGCGTAGTCACCCGTCATGCGTATTTACATTTTGGTTTGAACGTCCCGGCACGCCTGGGCGATTTACCATCCGTCGAACTGCCAGCGGAAGATCTGCAATGAGGCAAAAACAGTTATCAATCTCGATTGGCAAGACCGTGAGTAAGCACTAGTATGCGCGCGCTAAACCAAGGTCTGCGTTTTGCTCATGGCTGCCGGGTTTACTACGAAGATACCGATGCCGGTGGCATCGTTTACTACGTCAATTACCTCAAGTATATGGAGCGCGCCCGCACTGAATTGCTGCGCGCCCACGGCTTTGCCCAGTCGCAATTAGCCACTGAGGGTGTTTTGTTCGTGGTGCATTCGTGCGAGGCGCGTTATTTGCAGCCGGCGCGACTGGATGACGAATTGTTGGTCACTGCTGATGTAATTGAATTAAACCGTGCCAGCCTGCGTTTTCGTCAACAGGTCAGGCGGGCTGCGGATAACGTACTGCTCTGTGAGGGGCAGTTTTTGGTGGCCTGTGTGCGCGCCGATAATTTCAAACCCCGGGCCATTCCGGCGGCGCTCAGTTCGGTATTTACCGATATTCGCGACGCCGATCAGCCCTGTGCAGGAGAGTAAGCGTGGAAGCCAACGCCGTAGACCATTCCTCCATGTGGAGCCTGATCAGCAACGCCAGTGTGGTAGTGCAGCTGGTTATGTTGATTCTGGTGGCTGCATCCGTCACCTCGTGGGTGATGATTTTCCAGCGTAGCAACATGCTGCGCGCCGCCAAGCGGGCGTTGGATAACTTCGATGAGCGCTTTTGGTCGGGCATCGATCTGTCTAAGCTGTACCGTCAAGCGGGCAGTAATCCAGACCCAGACTCAGGTGTTGAGCAGATTTTCCGCGCCGGTTTTAAAGAGTTTTCCCGCCTGCGCCAACAGCCCGGTGTTGATCCGGGTGCGGTAATGGACGGTGTGGCTCGCGCCATGCGTGTGGCTATTTCACGCGAAGAAGAAAAACTCGACCAAGGCCTGCCATTTCTCGCCACCGTAGGTTCGACCAGTCCTTATATAGGTCTGTTCGGTACCGTGTGGGGCATCATGAACTCCTTCCGTGGCCTGTCGCAGACTGCTCAAGCCACCTTGGCGACCGTAGCGCCGGGCATTGCAGAAGCCCTGATCGCCACTGCCATCGGCCTGTTTGCAGCTATTCCAGCCGTTATCGCTTACAACCGTTTCGCCGCACAGAGTGAAATGTTGATCGGTCGTTATTACACCTTTGCCGATGAATTCCAGGCCATTTTGCATCGCAAGGTTCACACCAGCGATGAATAACGCCGCAGTGGTTTTTTTCAGCCTGCATACAGGCGGCCTGAATTTTATGGGTGGGCGCTAAGTCATGGCCAGAGTTCGTCAGAAACGTAAACCCCACGCCGAAATGAACGTGGTGCCTTATATCGACGTGATGTTGGTGTTGCTGGTGATTTTCATGGTCACCGCGCCGATGATGAATCAGGGCGTTAAGGTTGACCTGCCCAAGGTTGGCAGTGAGGCACTGGCGCAAGATAACAATGCCCAAGTGCTGACTATCTCGATCAAGGCCGACAAAAGTTTCTTCTGGAACATGGGTAAAGAAGTCGACACCGATACCCAGCAAGCTAAAGCGCAAACGTTGCCGGAACTCATTAACGCCGTGGCGGCCATCATGAGCAGTAACGCCGCCTTAGGTAAGTCGGTGCAGGTGATGGTTCGCGGCGATAAATCCCTCGATTATGGGGTGGTGATGGCGACAATGGCCGGCTTGCAGCAGGCTAAGGTCGCCAACGTCGGACTGATTACCGAGGCTCCTTGATGCGTTGGCAGCCCGAACGTTCACCTGCAGAAAGCTATTTTTGGCCGATTATTTGCGCCGTAGTTTTCCATGTGCTGATGTTTGGCATGCTGTTTGTAAGCTTTGCCATGACTCCGGATCTGCCGCCTGCTCGACCGGTGGTACAGGTGACCATGTATAAGCTGCAGTCGCAGAGTAAGGCGACAGTGCAGACCAATCAGAAAATTGCCGGTGAGGCGGTTAAAACCAAAGCACCGACCAATCAAACCGAGCAGCTTGAGCAAAAGAAAAGCGATCAGGACAAACTCGAAGTAGCCAAGGCAGCTGCGCAGGCAAAGGCCGAAGCGCAGGCAGAGGCGGTAAAAGAGGCTGCAGCGGCTAAGCAAGAAGCTGCCGAGGCCAAGAAGGTCGAAACCGCTAAAGCGGCCGAAGTGAAACAGTTGGCCGATTTAGCCAAGAAGAAATCTGAAGAAGAAAAGAAAAAAGCTCAAGCTGAGGCGCAAAAGAAGAAAGCCGCCGACGACGCCAAGAAGAAAAAGACCGAAGACGACGCAAAAAAGAAGGCCGCTGAAGAGGCCAAGAAGAAGTCTGCTGAGGCCGACAAGAAGAAAGCGGCAGATGCCGCGAAGAAGAAAACTGCTGCCGAGGCCTCCAAGCGCAAGGCCGCAGAGAACAAGAAGGCACAGGCTTTAGCTGAGTTGCTTTCCGATAGTACCGATTACCAGCAAGCGGTCGCCGACACACAAGGTGATGAAGTTGCCGGCAGCTTGGATGACTTGATTGTTAAACTGGTTAGCGATAACTGGACGCGCCCACCTTCTGCCCGTAATGGCATGAGCGTAGAGGTGCAGATAGAAATGCTTCCGGACGGCACTATTACCAATGCCAGCGTAACGCGCTCCAGTGGTGATTCTGCTTTTGATGGCTCGGCGGTATCTGCCGTGCGTAAAGTAGGGCGTATTCCTGAAATGCAGCAATTAGACCGTGCAACTTTTGACAAGCTGTATCGCCAACGGCGAGCGGTCTTTAAACCGGAGGATTTGAGCCTGTGACTACCCTGATTCGTATTGCCTTGCTGGGACTGATGCTGCTGGCTAGCGCCGTGCAAGCGGCCGATCCCTTGATGATTGATAAAGGCAATGACCGTGCTATCCCTGTCGCTGTAGTGCCTTTCGGCTGGCAGGGTGGCACCGTATTGCCGGAAAACATGGCCGAGATTATCGGTAATGACCTGCGCAACTCCGGCACCTTTGAGCCGATTCCTACACAAAACATGATTAGCTTGCCGACCCAGGCCTCGGAAGTGATTTTCCGCGACTGGAAAGCCCTTGGTGCGCAGTTTGTTATGGTCGGTAGCATCGTGCCTGCGGCCGGGCGTTTGCAGGTGCAGTTCGCCCTGTTTAACGTGGCCACCGAGCAGCAAGTAATGGCCGGTACTGTCAGTGGTGGTGTGGACCAGTTGCGTGACATGGCGCACTTCGCCTCCAATCAAGCTTTTGAGAAGCTCACCGGTATTAAAGGTGCGTTTGCGACGCGTTTGTTGTTTGTTACGGCCGAACGCTTCTCGGTGGATAACACCCGCTACACCCTGCAACGTGCCGACTATGATGGCGCTCGGGCGGTAACGCTGTTGCAGTCGCGTGAGCCCATTTTGTCGCCTAGCTATGCCTCAGACGGCAAGCGCATCGCCTATGTATCGTTTGAACAAAAGCGTCCACGGATTTTTGTCCAGTATGTCGATACGGGTCGTCGTGAGCAGATCACCAACTTTGAAGGCCTGAACGGCGCACCGGCTTGGTCGCCAGATGGCAGTAAGTTGGCATTCGTGTTGTCCACAGACGGCAACCCTGAGTTTTACGTGATGACCCTGGCGACACGTCAGTTGCAGCGGGTGACCAATCACTTTGGTATCGATACCGAACCTTTCTGGGGCAAAGATGGCCAGACCATCTACTTCACCTCGGATCGTGCCGGCAAGCCACAGATCTATAAATTAAACATTGCTAGCGGTGCGGTTGAGCGGGTGACCTTTGTCGGTAACTACAACGCCAATCCAAAGCTCTCTGCGGATGAGAAAACCCTGGTTATGGTGCATCGTCAAGAAGGCTATGCGGTGTTCCGTGTCGCTGCCCAAGATCTGACCCGTGGCACAGTTAAAATCCTCACGCAGACCAGTCTGGATGAGTCACCCACTGTTGCGCCAAATGGCACCATGATAATCTACGCCACCCGCTATGAAGGCCGTGGTGTCGTGATGTTGGCGTCGATCAATGGCCGCGTCAAAATACCACTACCGATCAAAGCTCAAGGCGAAATTCGCGAGCCTTCTTGGTCTCCCTATTTAAACTGAAACAACCGGCCTTTTGGCTACTTAAACTAAAACTCACTAGGAGTTAAACGATGGAAATGCTGAAATTTGGCAAACTGGCTGCACTAGCTTTGACTCTGGCAGTGGCTGCTGGTTGTTCTTCTAAGGGTGCTGACAACGCTGGCGAAGGCGCTATCGATCCTAACGCTGGCTACAACGCCAACGCTAACGGTTCGGGCACTGACGGCATGCTGGCTGATGAAGCCGCTCTGCGCGCTATCACTACTTTCTACTTCGCTTATGACAGCTCTGATTTGCTGCCAGAAGCTATGCGCGCTCTTGATGTGCACGCTAAGGACTTGAAAGGCGACGGTTCGCGCGTTGTGCTGCAAGGCAACACCGATGAGCGCGGTACCCGTGAATACAACATGGCTTTGGGCGAGCGTCGCGGCATGGCCGTACAACGCTACCTAGTTCTGCAAGGCGTATCGCCAGCTCAGCTGGAAGTGGTTTCTTACGGTGAAGAGCGTCCAGCTGCCACCGGTAGCGACGAAGAAAGCATGGCGCAAAACCGCCGTGTAAACCTGGTTAAGTAATTAGCCATGTTTAAGTGTCAGCGTGCTTTAGCTGTTTTGGTCCTCAGCCTGCCACTCGTGGCGTTGGCTGAGATTCCAGTGGACGATAACAATGCTGCTTATGGCAACAGTGGTTATCCACCCGCAGGTTATGGCACGTCTGGCGCCTATGCGGGGGGCGCGGCAACTGCCCCGGTCTCCGCACAGGGACAGGTGTTCATGCAATTGCAGCAAATGCAGCAAGAGCTTGGCCAGCTGCGTGGCATGGTCGAAGAGCAAAAAAATGAGATTCAACGCTTAAAGCAAGAAGGTCTGGAGCGTTATCAGTCTCTTGATCAGCGATTGTCCGGCGGTGCTACTGGTCCCGCGGCAGCGCAAAATTCTTCAGCCACTGGTGCAATTAATGCCGGTGGTGCTCCAGTTGCGCCTACAGGTGCGGCGACGAGTAATGAGCCTGGCGATCCTGCCAAAGAAAAGCTCTATTACGATGCCTCTTTTGAGTTGATCAAAGCTAAGGACTTCGAAAAGGCCACTAAAGCCTTCGAAGCCTTCCTGCGCAAATACCCAAATAGTCAATATGCCGGTAATGCGCAGTATTGGTTAGGCGAGGTAAATGTCGCTCAGGGGCAGTTACAGGCGGCCGGCAAAGCCTTTGCTATGGTCAGCCAGAACTATCCGAGCCACAGTAAAGTGCCGGATTCGCTGTATAAGCTGGGCGATGTAGAAATGCGCTTGGGCAATGTCGATAAAGCTAAAGGCATTTTCCAGCAAGTGATTACGCAATACCCAAGTAGTTCAGCTGCGCAATTAGCTCAGCGCGAGTTAAAGCGTCTGTAATCAGGCCGCGCGCAGCGTTGGCTGGATGATCAAGAAAACCCGCGCCTGTCGCGGGTTTTTTAGTTAGAATCGCCGCCCCTTCCCGCAACGGAGGCGGATGGCCTGTGTCGCCGTCACGCCCGTGGCCGATATGCAAGAAACTCTGCGCATTACTGAAATCTTTTATTCGTTACAGGGCGAAACCCGTACTGCCGGTTTGCCAACTGTATTCGTGCGCCTGACCGGCTGCCCGCTACGCTGCCAATACTGCGACACCGCTTACGCCTTCAGCGGTGGTGAGGTGCAGACGCTAGATAGCATCCTCGAGCAGGTCGCCAGTTATAAGCCGCGTTACATTTGCGTGACAGGTGGTGAGCCGCTGGCGCAGCCGAACTGTATCGCCTTGCTTAAGCAGCTTTGTGATGCCGGCTATGAGGTTTCGCTGGAAACCAGCGGTGCGCTGGATATCTCTGCGGTGGATGCTCGAGTCAGCCGCGTGGTTGACCTGAAAACTCCGGGTTCGGCTGAGGTTGGCCGTAATCTCTACGAGAATATCGCTCATCTAACGCGCAACGATCAGGTCAAATTTGTTATCTGCTCGCGTGAGGATTACGACTGGGCGGTTTCCAAGCTGATCGAATATCGTTTGGAGCAGCGCGCTGGCGAGGTGTTATTTTCGCCGAGTCATCATCAGGTGGCGGCGCGTACGCTGGCGGAGTGGATCATTGCCGATAATTTGCCAGTACGTCTGCAGATGCAGCTACACAAAATTCTTTGGGATGATGCGCCGGGTCACTGAGGCGGGAGACGAATATGACAGATAAAAAAGCGGTAATTTTGCTTTCCGGTGGTCTGGATTCCGCCACTGTAGTGGCCATGGCTCGTGCAGAAGGTTATAGCTGCTACACCATGAGTTTTGATTATGGGCAGCGTCATCGCTCGGAGCTGCAGGCTGCCGAGTTGGTGGCTAAACAGTTGGCTGTGGTTGAGCACAAAGTTATTGGCATGAACCTCAATGGTATAGGCGGCTCTGCGCTGACTGATAACTCCATTGCCGTCCCAGAAGGCCCGGTTGAAGGTATTCCTGTTACCTATGTGCCGGCTCGTAACACGCTGTTTTTGTCTTTGGCGCTGGGTTGGGCCGAGGTGTTAGGCGCGCGGGACATTTTTATCGGCGTCAATGCGGTGGACTACTCAGGTTATCCTGATTGCCGCCCAGAATTCATCGCCGCTTTTGAAGCGTTGGCCAATCTGGCGACTAAGGCAGGTGTTGAGGGTTCTGGTTTTCGTATTCAGGCGCCATTGCAGGCGTTGTCTAAGGGGCAAATTGTTCAGGCGGGTGTGCGCTTGGGGGTTGATTACGCCCTAACCGTGTCCTGTTATCAGGCCGATGAACAGGGCCGCGCCTGTGGTAAATGCGACAGTTGCCGCTTGCGTGCGGCTGGTTTCGCGCAGGCAGGGGTTGATGATCCAACCCGTTATTTTTAAATATAGTTCGCGACCTATTGATTTAATTGAATAAATCAGTAAGATAGGCGGCCTGATGGGTCGTTAGCTCAGTTGGTAGAGCAGTTGGCTTTTAACCAATTGGTCGTAGGTTCGAATCCCACACGACCCACCATCTTTAAAGCGTCAAAGTGTTGGTTATGCTGACACTGTTGTAATGTGCAAGGGTTCGCCATTGTACATACCGGGGTATAGCGCAGTCCGGTAGCGCGCCTGCTTTGGGAGCAGGATGTCAGGAGTTCGAATCCCCTTACCCCGACCATATATCAAGATCAAGGCGCCTTCGGGCGCCTTTTTCGTTTCTGACTGAAAATCTGTCGGTCCATTTCAGGCGAACGTAGCGGTAAGTCTACTGATCAGGCACAGGTAGGCGTTTATCGACTGAGTTGATTGACGCAGTGTTGTTGGCATCTCGGCATGCTTGGTTCGGGCTGGCACGCTGGTATACTTCGCCGCCACGTCCCGTGCTTACAGGGTTGCACCGTATGTCGCAGATTTCCGAGCGTATTCTTGTTCAGGCTCACCTCGATGCACAGCAAGCTAAGCCTTTGACTGTGTCCGAGCAGGCGCATTATCGCGCGGCTATCGCGGCTGAACTCAAGGTTCAGAATGCGGTATTGGTGGCCCATTATTATTGCGATCCAGTTATTCAGGCCTTGGCTGAAGAGACCGGTGGCTGCGTCTCGGACTCCCTGGAAATGGCCCGTTTTGGCAGCCAAAGCTCGGCGCAAACCGTGCTGGTGGCGGGCGTAAAGTTTATGGGTGAAACGGCGAAAATCCTTAACCCGGAAAAACGCATCCTGATGCCCACTCTGGAAGCGACGTGTTCGCTCGACTTGGGTTGCCCGGTGGATGAGTTTGCCGCGTT
>JBBKVZ010000391.1:0-2993 GCA_037968715.1 Pseudomonas sp. | reverse complement strand
AGCCGCAGCCCAGTGTTTCCGGTGCAAGGCTTGGAGCGCGGCACTCACCAACTCGCGGTGGAGATTCTGGATGCCCAAGGCCGAACGCTGGAGCGCACACCCAACCAACCGCTGCATATCCGCCTGATTTCACTGGATCAAAAACGCAAAGTCCGGCCCTGCAAGCTAAGGGATTACGGCGTGCGCCCCGAGTGCGCGCTCAAGGACAAACCCGTCAAGCCACGCGACATTCCCTTCGTGCCATTTATCTAAAGGCTATGTACCCGTTACGTGTTGAGTGCAAAACGTAGGGTGGGCTTTAGCCCACCAAGGCTCTTACTCCGCGCTGGCGGGCTAAAGCCCACCCTACAAAAGAGGGCCTGCAACACATAACTAGGACATAGCCTATCTAAACGCACCGGCGCACCATCATGGTGCGCAACCCTGCTATCCTGCCTGAAGAATGCCCACCGGGAGCTGGCCTGCCCGCGCCCTACTCCCCCTACACGCTCTAAATCGGCTCATACGCGGCCATTATTGGAAATTTGCGCGAAATTAGTGCCGTTGGTTTGCTTCTTGCATTTTGCCTTGCATACCTTGGATGCCCGCTATGACCATTGATGACGCACTGCACCGCATACTGCTGGACAACCTGACCACAGCGACCATTTTGCTAAATGCCGATCTGTGCCTTGAGTACATGAATCCGGCGGCAGAAATGCTCCTGGCCGTCAGCGCCCTGCGTAACCATGGGCAATTCATCAGCGAGTTGTTTACCGAGTCGCCAGCGGCGCTGAGTGCCTTGCGCCACGCAGTGGAGAACGCCCATCCGTTCACCAAGCGTGAAGCGCTACTCACCGCCCTGACCGGACAAACCCTAACCGTCGACTACGCGGTAACCCCTATTCTGTTCAGTAGCGCCGCCATGCTGCTGCTGGAAGTACAACCGCGCGACCGACTCTCGCGCATCAGCAAAGAAGAAGCACAACTGTCCAAACAAGAGTCGACCAAAATGCTGGTCCGCGGCCTCGCCCACGAGATCAAAAACCCGTTAGGTGGTATTCGTGGCGCCGCGCAACTGCTGGCCCGCGAGCTGCCCAGCGCCGAACTCCAAGACTACACCAACGTGATCATTGAAGAAGCTGACCGCCTGAGCAATCTGGTGGACCGCATGCTCGGATCGAACAAGCTGCCCTCACTGTCGATGACCAACGTGCACGAAGTGCTTGAGCGCGTCTGCAGCTTGGTCGCCGCGGAAAGCCAAGGGCGCATCACCTTAGTACGCGACTACGATCCGAGCATTCCCGACGTGCTGATTGACCGCGAGCAAATGATCCAAGCCGTGCTGAATATCGTGCGCAATGCTATGCAGGCGATTGGCTTGCAGAACGAAATGCGCCTCGGGCGGATTACGTTGCGCACGCGTGCCCTGCGCCAGTTCACCATCGGCCAGCAACGCCATCGCTTAGTCACCAAAATCGAAATCATCGACAACGGCCCAGGTATACCCGCCGAGCTGCAAGACACAATTTTTTATCCGATGGTCAGTGGTCGCGCCGATGGTACTGGCCTGGGCTTGGCCATCACCCAAAACATTATCAGCCAGCACCAAGGGATGATTGAGTGCGAGAGCCATTCTGGCCACACCGTATTCTCGATTTTCCTACCGCTGGAACAAGGAACTGTATCGTCATGAGCCGTACTGAAACCGTCTGGATCGTCGACGACGACCGCTCAATTCGCTGGGTCGTAGAAAAAGCCCTGCAACAAGAAGGCATGACCACCGTCAGCTTTGAAAACGCCGATAGCATGCTAACGCGCCTGAGTCGCGAGCAACCGGACGTAATCATCTCTGACATCCGCATGCCTGGCAGCAGCGGCCTCGACCTGCTGGCCAAGCTTGGCGAACTTTTCCCGCGTCTGCCGGTAATCATCATGACCGCGCATTCCGACCTAGACAGTGCCGTGGCCTCCTACCAAGGCGGTGCTTTCGAATACCTGCCCAAGCCGTTCGATGTGGACGAGGCGGTGTCGCTGGTCAAACGTGCATTCCAGCATGCGCAAGAGCAGCAAGGCATTTTGCCCGTACCGGAAGAAGTCGCCCGCTCGCCGGAGATCATCGGCGAAGCACCGGCCATGCAAGAGGTGTTTCGCGCTATCGGCCGGCTATCCCACTCCAACATCACCGTGCTGATTAACGGCGAGTCGGGCACCGGCAAAGAGCTGGTCGCCCACGCCCTGCACCGTCACAGCCCGCGCGCAGCCTCACCGTTTATTGCTCTAAACATGGCCGCAATTCCTAAAGACCTGATGGAGTCCGAGCTGTTTGGTCACGAGAAGGGCGCTTTCACCGGCGCGGTGAACCTGCGTCGCGGGCGCTTCGAACAGGCCGACGGCGGCACCCTGTTTCTCGACGAAATTGGTGACATGCCGGCCGACACCCAAACTCGTCTGCTACGCGTATTGGCCGACAGCGAGTTTTACCGGGTCGGCGGTCACACGCCGGTCAAGGTCAACGTACGGATCATCGCCGCCACCCATCAGAACTTGGAAACCCTGGTGCAGGATGGCAAGTTCCGCGAAGACTTATTCCACCGCCTCAACGTCATCCGCATTCACATTCCGCGGCTGACTGATCGCCGCGAAGATATTCCAACCCTCGCCCGCCACTTCCTCAGCAGTGCCGCGAAAGAATTGTCGGTAGAACCAAAGTTGCTGAAAAGTGAAACCGAGACCTTTCTGCAGAATCTGCCGTGGCCCGGTAACGTGCGCCAGCTGGAAAACACCTGCCGCTGGATTACCGTCATGGCCTCGGGCCGTGAAGTGCATATCAACGACTTGCCGCCCGAACTGCTCACCCAACCGCAAGACAACGGCCCGGTCAGTAATTGGGAACAAGCCCTGCGCCAGTGGGCAGATCAAGCTTTGGCTCGTGGCCAGAGCAATCTACTCGACAGTGCGGTGCCTACCTTTGAGCGGATCATGATCGAGACCGCACTCAAGCACACAGCCGG
>JBBKVZ010000390.1:0-24918 GCA_037968715.1 Pseudomonas sp. | reverse complement strand
ATTTTGGCCAAGTTACCAATGCTTCGTGCCGTTGCCGTGGTACCGGATGACGTTTGCGAGGTAATTTCCTGAATCACGTTCATCGTGTTGGAAATATGGCCGGCCGACGAAGCCTGCTGACGAGCGGCGTTGGAGATGTTCTGGATCAAGGCCGCCAGGGTCTTGGATACTTTTTCAATCTCTTCCAGAGAAACCCCTGCGTCCTGGGCCAAACGCGCACCGCGCACCACTTCAGAAGTGGTTTGTTCCATGGAGATAACGGCTTCGTTGGTATCCGCCTGAATGGTTTTTACCAACGCTTCAATCTGCTTTGTAGCTGCCGAAGAACGCTCAGCTAGACGCTGTACTTCGTCTGCTACCACGGCGAAGCCTCGGCCGGCATCACCGGCCATGGAGGCCTGAATCGCCGCGTTAAGTGCCAGAATGTTGGTTTGGTCGGCAATATCGTTAATCAAGCTAACGATGTCACCAATCTCCTGGGACGACTCACCGAGACGCTTAATCCGCTTAGAGGTGTCTTGAATCTGCTCACGGATGTTATCCATGCCGGTGATGGTGTTATGCACCACCTCGTTACCTTTGTTGGCGATGGCTACCGAACGCTCTGCTACCGCAGAGGATTCCGAGGCGTTCGCCGATACCTGATCAATAGACACGGCCATTTCATTGATTGCCGCCGAAGCCCCAGCAATTTCTTGGGCTTGGTGCTCGGACGCTTCAGCCAAATGCATTGCCGTCGCCTGAGTTTCTTGAGCGGCACCAGCTACCTGAACGGCGGTCTGGTTAATGGTTTCTACTAGGTCACGCAGTTGGTCGATCGAGTAGTTGATCGAGTCCGCAATAGCACCTGTAAAGTCCTCAGTTACCGTTGCCGACACAGTCAAATCACCATCGGCCAAGTCACCAATCTCATCCAACAGACGCATAATCGCGACTTGGTTACGTTCATTCTTTTCCGCAGTTGTGGCGAGACGGCGGTTAGTTTCGCGCACCATAACTAAACCGATAAGGATGATTGCTGCCAATACCAAGCCACCTAACGCATAACCCGCAAGAGTGTTGGCTGTACGGCCACCGGCCAAATTTTCAAAGCTAACTGTCAACTGCGAAGCATCTGCCAGCAAGGTTTGCGAACCGGTAAAAATGCTGCCCGCTGATTCACGAACCTGAAACAGCTCAGGTGAGGTTTCCAGAATTTCATCCACCGAACCAGAAACGAATTGGAACAACTCAGAAATTTCGCTCAGACGGTCCAAAGCTTCTTTATCAGTCACCATGGATACTTCCATGGCTGCGTTGCCCTCGAGCATGGCACTCAATACGCGACCAAACAGACTGGCGTCGCGACCAAACATATCGGCAGCCTGTACCGAATCCTCATCACCTGTCAGTACTTTGTTTACCGAGCCTAGAATTCGTTCGGCGAGCAATGACTGACGCTGAGCAACAGAAACCTGAATCGCAGGCGCTTGGCTTTGCAGCAGGATCTCGACAACTTCATCGTACTCAACCTGCAACTGTGGAATCGTTTCCGCCAAAGTGGCCGCTACTTGGTGCAACGACAACACAGTCTGCTCGCTGGCCAAAATAGCGTCAGCATTTTGCCGCATGGTGTCCCACTCTTTTTGCACTGATGCCATATCCGTCTGCACCGAAGCTGGCGCAGGCGGCAAACCAGTCGTCTCGTCACCGCTCACCAGCTGTTCCCAGCGTTTGGCGTAATCATTACGGGCATCTTTCAGCAAGGCAAAAGCCTCGGCCTTACCTGCGGCCGCTTCAGTGGCCGCCTTGGCGATACGCTGCGAAAGCACCCGCAGTTCGCCAGAGTTACTGATGTATTGTTTGTCGTAGCCCGCTTGGGTATTGAGATACGCAAAGTTCACAAACAGTAAAACGATCGACGCGATAAGGACAATAAACAGCCCCGCAATCATCGTATTGCTGCGCATACCTGCTAAAAAACTGCCTGCATTTAATTTTTTCATTGTTAGGCCCCCGCCCGGACCGACCGCACTACGATTCCCATATAACGCCAAAAGGCCAGCAATGCTGGCCCAACCGAAACTGCTTTAAAACGCCACATCAAGAAACCCCTGATCCTGCGCCAGCGCATGTGAACTGAACACCAACCAAGGCTGTTCGCGCTGAAATACACCATGAATAAAGGGCTGAATACTCGCCTCGAGCGGTGGTAACTGCTCAGAAAAAGCGCTCACAGGAAAATGCTGCATACCAAAGACTTCATCGACAGTTAAGCCGGCAAAGATCTCCTGGTGGTCAACAATTAACACGCGGCGCTTTTTCCGCTGCGGAGATAACTCTCCACCAAAAAAAGCGCATAAGTCCATAATCGGCAGCAAGCGACCGCGAACATTAGCAACGCCTTTTACCCAGCTTTTTACCCCAGGCAAAAGTGTGTAACGCGGCTCGTGCAAGACTTCGCCGATTTCCCCCATAGGGGCGACAAACAAACGTTCGCCCATGCGAAAACCAATACCGCTCCAGGTTTGTATAGCTTCTTTCTGCGATGGCAAGCCTGCAGCAAGACGCCGACAACGCTGATCGATCTCGAACAGAAGCTGGAAAGGGGATTGAACGTCAGGCATGTCGCTCCTGGTCTTTTTATTATTGGTTTTCAGGCAGCATAGAGTTAAACAGCCAGCACTGAATTGAGTGTCTTCAGTAATGTCGCTTCATCTATCGGCTTAGTCAGGTAGTCTTTGGCGCCTTGGCGCTTACCCCAAACCTTGTCGGTTTCTTGATCTTTAGTGGTCACGATGATCACCGGGATGTGACTGGTATCCGCATCCTTAGTCAACTGACGGGTAGCCTGAAAGCCATTTAGGCCTGGCATAACGATATCCATCAATACCGCATCAGGCTTTTCTTGACGAGCCAAGGCAACGCCATCTGCACCATTTTCCGCTTTCAGTACCTGATGGCCATGCTTTTCAAGCATTGCCGTCAGCTTGTACATCTCAGTCGGAGAATCATCAACTATTAAAATTCGAGCCATGCTGTTCCCCATACACAATAGACACTACCAGCCAATTAGCGGGTAATCAGGAGACTTGTTCCACTGGAACAAAGTCTGGCACATGGGTCTTTATCGCCCCAAGCAACTCTTCTTTACTAAAGGGCTTGGTGAGGTACTGATCAGAACCGACGATACGACCCTTGGCCTTATCAAATAAACCATCCTTAGAGGACAGCATGATAACCGGGGTAGATTTAAATTCGCTGTTGTTCTTGATCAAGGCGCACGTTTGATAGCCATCGAGACGCGGCATCATGATGTCGACAAAAATGATACTCGGATGGGTATCTGCAATTTTCGCCAGTGCATCAAAACCGTCAACAGCTGTAATGACATTACAACCGACTTTCTTTAGCAAAGTTTCGGCGGTACGACGAATCGTCTTCGAATCGTCAATCACCATCACTCTCAAGCCTTCGGAATGCTGTTCCATGTTTGCCCTACCATCACTTCGGTGAGTCGTTATTTTTGCTTTCTTTCAGCGCACTTAAGGCTCTGTCACCGACGGGCTAAACCCAAATCGTGCGACCTTTTTAGCACACTCTCCCAGCGCAATCTATAACTCCGACTGCAAGGTGCGCCTTGACCGCAAACCGCGCTCACGCCACCCTAAAGCCCTGTAGTTTAGCCATGGCGGCGAATGTGCTGCCGATTTTATTGTGGAGAATCCGAGCATGACCGTACGCCTAGGGATTGTAATGGACCCGATTGCGGGAATTGCCTTTAAAAAGGACAGCTCGCTGGCCATGCTTTTGGCGGCGCAGGCTCGCGGCTGGTCTTTATTTTATATGGAGCAAAAAGACCTGTATCAAAATGCCAGTATTGCCCGCGCCCGCACTCGACCGCTTCACGTATTCGATGACCCTCAGCACTGGTTCGAGCTGCAAGCAGAGCAAGACATCGCTTTAAGCGAACTTGACGTAATACTCATGCGCAAAGACCCACCCTTCGACAACGAATTTGTGTACTCAACCTACCTGCTGGAGCAGGCCGAGCAGGCCGGGGTGCTGGTGGTCAATCGCCCGCAAAGCTTGCGCGACTGCAACGAGAAGCTCTTTGCCACGCTATTTCCGCAATGCACCCCACCAACAGTCGTTAGTCGCCGCCCAGACATTCTGCGCGAGTTCGCTGCCGAGCAACGTGACATCATTCTCAAACCTTTGGATGGCATGGGCGGCGCTTCAATTTTCCGGCACCGCGAAGGTGATCCAAATCTGTCGGTCATTCTTGAGACATTAACCGCACACGGCACCCAACAGATCATGGCACAGGGTTATTTGCCGGCGATCAAAGATGGTGACAAACGCATTTTAATGATCAACGGCGAACCCATACCCTATTGTTTGGCGCGCATCCCTGCGGCCGGTGAGACACGTGGCAACCTAGCTGCTGGGGGCCGCGGTGAAGCGCGGCCACTAACCGACCGCGACCGCTGGATCGCCGCCCAGGTGGGGCCGACTCTACGTGAAAAAGGACTGCTCTTCGTCGGCCTCGATGTAATCGGTGACTACCTCACCGAAATCAATGTCACCAGCCCAACCTGTATCCGCGAAATAGACAATGCCTTTGGCACCAAGATCGCCGAACAACTGATCCAAGCTATCGCCGAACAACTCACAGCGAGCAGTGCTTCATAGACTTTTAATCTATCGCTGGGCAGACTGCGCGCTACTTTGAACGCACCTGAGTTACCCGAGCTTCGCTACGCACTATGAAAAAGGCCTCAAAACCCGCCCAGCCAATTGCAAATAACGTACGCCCAGTCGACAGACTGGGCTTCACCTTGTTTCTGGCTGCGGCCTTACATGTGGCACTGATTCTCGGCCTGAGCTTTAGCTTGGCCGAGCCGGGTCAGATCAGCAAAACCCTAGAAATCACGCTTTCCACATTCAAGAGCGCAGAAAAGCCCAAGCAGGCAGACTTTCTCGCCCAAGACAATCAGCAAGGTAGCGGCACCCTCGACAAAAAAGCTGCGCCGAAAACCACCGAGCGCGCGCTATTTCAAGACACCCAAGTCAAGCGTGTCACGCCACCTGCGGCGCCACCTGCCAGCTCGCGTAAAGCCGAAGCGCCAAAAGCCGCGATCGCGACCAAAGCGCCACAGAAAGACAAAACCCCGGTGAAAAGCGCACGCGCTAAACCCGAAGAGAAGCCGCGCCCCGCCCCAGTATTCGATAGCAGCCAGCTGTCTAGCGAGATTGCCAGCTTGGAAGCACAACTCTCGCAAGAACAACAGCTCTACGCCAAACGACCAAAAATCCAGCGCCTCAACGCAGCATCAACCATGCGTGACAAAGGCGCCTGGTACAAAGAAGAATGGCGTAAGAAGATCGAACGCATCGGCAACCTCAACTACCCCGACGAGGCTCGCCAACAACGTATTTATGGCAGCCTGCGCCTATTAGTCTCCATCAACCGCGACGGCAGCCTCTACGAAGTGCAAGTACTGGAATCGTCCGGCCAAGACACCCTAGATCAGGCCGCCCTGCGCATCGTTCGCTTAGCCGCCCCGTTCGCTCCGTTTAACCGAGATCTTGCCGAGTTTGATCGCCTAGAAATCATCCGCACATGGCGCTTTGACCGTGGCGATCGCCTGTCCAGCCAGTAAGCAACCCCCTAAACACACTCCTTGCGCAATAGAAAACACGCTGCAGCACCCGGCCTATAAAGCCCTAGTAAGGAGTGACGCAATCAGTTCTGACTGCGCGAATATCCCAGCCAGGGCCAATTTTTGCCCTCGGCAGAAGCCAGCCTGAACTGCGACTGACTTGTCAGCGCAACCCTTGAGCGGCCACACTACGCACATGAAAGACGCCAGCCCAAGCTACCTCAAACACCACTTCTTAATTGCCATGCCGCACATGAGCGATCCAAGCTTTGCGCAGACCGTAACCTATCTGGTCGAGCACAATGCCGAAGGCGCAATGGGCCTGGTGATCAATCGCCCCAACGGACTCAGCTTGGCCGACATCATCGAGCAACTGAACCCTGAGCTTGAAGCTAGCGATGCCTGCCAAGCCCTGCCGATCTTCTCCGGCGGACCTGTACAGACCGAGCGCGGCTTCGTCCTGCACCCCAGCGGTCAGCAGTATCAAGCAACGCTGGAGCTCGGCCCGCTGGGCTTGTCGACCTCACAAGACATCCTGATCGCCATCGCACAGGGTCAAGGTCCGAGCCAACATCTGATAGCCCTGGGTTATGCCGGCTGGGACGCCGGACAGCTTGAGGCCGAACTGGCCGCCAACGCTTGGCTGACCTGTCCGGCCGACCCGCATATTTTGTTCGACCTTCCAGCCGAGCAGCGCTTGGACGCGGCGGCGGCGAGCCTTGGTGTCAACCTTAGCCTGCTAAGCAATCAGGTAGGTCACGCTTAATGGCCACGCCATCGACGCCATTAAAATTGCTTCTGGGTTTTGACTACGGCACCAAGCAAATCGGCGTAGCCGTTGGCCAGGCGATTACCGGGCAAGCGCGCGAGCTGTGCATTCTCAAGGCGCAAAACGGCATCCCTGATTGGCAAAAAGTCGAAGCGTTGATCCGCGAATGGCAACCAGATGCAATTGTCGTTGGCCTGCCACTGAATATGGACGGCAGCCCAAGCGCCATGAGCGTGCGTGCGGAAAAATTCGCCCGACGCCTGAACGGGCGCTTCAATTTACCCGTACATATGCAAGACGAACGCCTAACCACCTTTGAAGCCAAAGGCCAACGCCTAAGCGAAGGTCAGCGTGGCAGTTACCGCGATAATCCAGTGGACGCCCTCGCAGCGGCGCTACTGCTAGAGAGCTGGCTTGCCACCTATTGCGAGAATAAGACCCAAGAGGAGCGCCAATGAACCTGCCTAATCCGGCCATGTTACTGCCACAAATGGCCACGGCTTTGACCGCGCACCTAGAACAACGGCAAATTACTCAACCGCACTATATCGGCATTCATACCGGAGGCCTCTGGGTCGCTGAGGCGCTGCTGAAAACGCTCGGTCTGCAGGTGCCACTGGGCATCCTTGATGTCTCCTTTTATCGCGATGACTTTAGCCAAAACGGCCTGCATCCTCAGGTACGCCCCTCGGCATTGCCATTCGAAATTGAAGGTCAACACTTGGTCTTAATTGATGATGTGCTGATGAGTGGCCGGACCATCCGTGCCGCGCTCAACGAGCTATTCGACTATGGTCGTCCGGCCAGCGTAACCCTGGTCTGCCTACTCGACTTGAATGCTGGCGAGCTGCCCATCCGCCCCGACATAGTAGGTGCTCGCCTGTCGCTTGGCCCTGCGCAGCGAGTAAAATTACTCGGCCCGAGCCCGCTCACCCTCGAACTGCAAACTCTTGCCCTCAACTGAGACCGATCGCGATGACGCCTACTGCCGCTAAGCGCCCGCTGCAACTCAATGACCTGGGCCAATTGCGCCACTTCCTGTCGATTGACGGCCTGTCACGCGAACTGCTGACAGAGATCCTCGACACTGCTGACTCGTTTCTTGAAGTCGGTGCCCGAGCGGTCAAAAAAGTCCCGCTGTTACGCGGTAAAACCGTGTGCAATGTGTTCTTCGAAAACTCCACGCGCACCCGCACCACTTTTGAACTGGCCGCCCAGCGCCTGTCAGCTGACGTGATCACCCTGAATGTGTCGACCTCATCGACCAGCAAGGGCGAAACCCTGCTCGACACCCTACGCAACTTGGAAGCGATGGCCGCCGACATGTTCGTGGTGCGCCATGGTGACTCCGGTGCTGCGCATTTTATTGCCGAGCACGTCTGCCCCAACGTAGCCATCATCAACGGCGGCGATGGGCGGCATGCGCACCCGACGCAAGCCATGCTCGACATGCTGACCATTCGCCGACACAAAGGCGGTTTTGAGAATCTCTCGGTGGCGATTGTCGGCGACATCCTGCATTCACGGGTGGCGCGCTCCAACATGCTCGCGCTAAAAACCCTAGGCTGCCCGGATATTCGCGTAATCGCACCAAAAACCCTGCTGCCAGTCGGCATCGAACAATACGGCGTTAGTGTCTACACCGAGTTAGCCGAAGGCCTAAAGGATGTCGACGTGGTGATCATGCTGCGCCTGCAAACCGAGCGCATGCAGGGCGGGTTATTGCCGAGCGCTGGCGAGTTTTATCGCACCTACGGCCTGACCACAGAACGCTTGGCACTGGCCAAGCCCGATGCTCTTGTTATGCATCCGGGGCCAATTAATCGGGGCGTGGAAATCGAGTCGGCGGTTGCCGACGGGCCACAATCGGTCATTCTTAATCAGGTGACCTACGGCATCGCGATCCGCATGGCGGTGCTATCGATGGCCATGAGTGGCCAAGCCGCACAGCGTCAACTGAATCAAGAACGCGAGGAACAACACTGATGCGCACCCATATTTACGGCGCCCGCGTTATTGATCCCGCCAGCGGTCTGGACCAAGTCACCGAGCTGTTCTTAGAGGGCGGTAAAATCGCCGCCTTCGGCCAAGCGCCCGCAGGGTTTGTGGCCGAACACAGCATCGACGCCAGCGGCTTGATCGCCAGCCCAGGCTTGGTTGATTTGTCCGCGGCCCTGCGCGAACCGGGCTACAGCCGCAAGGGCTCGATCGCCAGCGAAACCTTGGCTGCTGCTGCCGGCGGCGTCACCAGCCTGTGCTGCCCGCCACAGACTAAGCCGGTGCTGGATACCCCAGCGGTCGCCGAGCTGATCCTCGATCGTGCGCGCGCAGCTGGGCACTGCAAAGTGTTTCCTATCGGCGCCCTAAGCAAAGGTTTGCAAGGCGAGCAACTGGCCGAGCTGGTCGCGCTGCGCGATGCCGGCTGCGTGGCCTTTGGCAATGGCCTGCACAGCTTTAGCAACAACCGCACCCTATGCCGCGCGCTTGAGTACGCCGCAACCTTCAATTTAACGGTCATTATCCACTCGCAGGACCGCGACCTGGCCGCGGGCGGTATTGCTCACGAAGGGCCGACTGCCAGCTTCCTTGGTCTCGCCGGGATTCCCGAGAGTGCTGAAACCGTAGCATTGGCTCGCGACTTGTTATTGGTTGAGCAGTCTGGCGTGCGTGCGCACTTTACCCAGCTGAGCACTGCCCGTGGCGCACAAATGATCGCCGACGCCCAAGCGCGCGGGCTGCCGGTAACAGCTGACGTAGCCCTGTATCAATTGATTCTTACCGATGAAGCGCTAAGCGAATTCTCCAGCCTGTATCACGTACAACCGCCGCTGCGCACCCGCGCCGACCGCGAGGGTTTACGGGCGGCCGTGAAGTCTGGGGTTATTCAAGCCATAGCTAGCCACCACCAACCCCATGAAGCCGACGCTAAGCTGGCACCGTTCGCGGCGACTGAAGCCGGTATCAGCAGTGTTGAGCTGCTACTACCGCTGGCCATGACGCTGGTGCAAGACGGCCTACTCGACTTACCGACCCTGCTCGCACGCTTGAGTGCCGGCCCCGCCAAAGCGCTGCGCCTACCCGCCGGCCGCCTAGCTATCGGCGCGCCCGCCGACCTAGTGCTATTTGATCCGCAAGGCTCAACCTTGGCCGGCGAACGCTGGCTGTCGAAGGGTCGTAACTGCCCGTTTATTGACCACTGTCTGCCAAGCGTAGTGCGCTACACCTTGGTCGATGGACGCATAAGCTTTCAAGGATAAACAGCACAACCAAAAAGGCCCCGCACGGTTCCGAGCGGGGCCTTTTTGGTTTTTGGCACGTGGATTTTTAGCGACCCGGCTATAACGTAGCGTTTACACCCTCGGCATTACGCAGTGAAATCTGATCGTTTAGGGTCCAGAAGTCATAAAGCACACCGAGCAAAAAGAAACCGCCGGTGAACAGATATAAAATCGCGCTGATCCATTTGCCCTGATACATCCGATGCACACCAAAAATCCCGACAAACACCAACAGAATCCATGCCACGTTGTAGTCCAGCGCGCCCGCACGAAAGCGTAAGTCTGCCTCACGATCCATCGACGGAATCAAAAACAGGTCAATAATCCAGCCGATCCCCAGTAAGCCCAAGGTAAAAAACCATAGGGTTCCGGTTACCGGCTTGCCGTAATAAAAACGATGCGCGCCGAGAAAACCAAAAATCCACAGTAAGTAGCCAATCGCTTTACTGTGCGTATCTTGCACCACCTGCATATAACTCTCCCGAACAAGCCAAACGGTCTGGCAACACCAATATAGAAAAAACCCGCACAGCGGCGGGTTCCCTTAGCCATTCAAACTTATCGAAAACGGCGCCCCGGCCCTTCCTCATTCGCTTCCAGCGACAAGCCTTGCGACATATTGGTCAGATGGTCACCATCGGTCTCCGAGCCCAGTTTAATCATCAAGCGCAAATCGTTGGCCGAATCCGCATGCGACAGTGCATCTTCGTAGGTGATTTCACCCTGACTGTAGAGGTTATACAGCGCCTGATCGAAGGTCTGCATGCCCAGCTCAGTAGAACGTTTCATCAGCGCCTTCAGCTCGTGCACATCGCCTTTACGGATCAAATCGGCGGCCAGCGGCGTGTTAATCAACACCTCGATAACCGCGCGACGCCCCTTACCATCCGGAGTGGGCACCAGCTGCTGAGCAACAATTGCCTTCAGGTTCAAAGACAAATCCATCCAGATTTGCTGCTGGCGATCAGGCGGAAAGAAGTTAATGATCCGGTCCAATGCCTGGTTGGCGTTGTTGGCGTGCAAGGTGGCCAAACACAAGTGACCGGTCTCGGCGAACACCACAGCGTGGTCCATGGTTTCGCGCGTGCGCACTTCGCCAATCATGATCACGTCCGGCGCCTGGCGCAGGGTGTTCTTCAGGGCCACTTCAAAAGTCTCGGTATCAATACCCACTTCACGCTGAGTAACGATGCAGCTCTGATGCTGGTGGATGTATTCAATAGGGTCTTCGATCGAGATGATGTGGCCACTGCTGTTCTTATTGCGATAGCCAATCATCGCGGCCAGTGAGGTCGATTTACCTGTACCTGTCGCCCCCACAAACAACACCAAGCCGCGCTTGGTCATCGACAATTGCTTAAGCACCTCAGGTAACTTGAGGTCTTCAATGGTCGGAATATTGGTTTCAATCCGCCGCAGCACCATGCCGGCCAAGTTGCGCTGATAAAACGCGCTGACTCGAAAACGGCCAACCCCCCGCGCACTAATAGCGAAGTTGCATTCATGACTTTCGGCGAAATCGCGACGCTGCTGCTCGTTCATCACCGAGTGCACGGTTTCACGGGTTTGCTCAGGCGACATGGCGTTTTTCGTCACGGGCATGATCTTGCCGTTGATTTTCATCGACGGCGGCACACCTGCAGTAATAAACAGATCTGAGGCGCCCTTTTCGACCATCAAACGCAACAGCTTTTCAAATTCCATATGCTCTCTCGTCTATTAACAGCAGCGCAAAATAACGCTGGAGCTATCAGAAGTTTTCTGGGGTCTTGGCTTTTTCGCGGGCATTTTCACGGGTAATGACACCCTTAGCGACCAAGCCTTTAAGGCAAGAGTCGAGGGTTTGCATGCCCAGCGATCCGCCAGTCTGAATCGCCGAATACATCTGCGCGACCTTGTCTTCGCGAATCAGGTTACGAATCGCCGCGGTGCCGATCATGATTTCGTGAGCCGCAACGCGACCACCACCTACTTTTTTGATCAACGTTTGCGAGATCACCGACTGCAGCGACTCGGACAGCATTGAGCGCACCATCGACTTCTCTTCCGCAGGGAATACGTCGACAACCCGGTCAATGGTTTTTGCCGCCGAGGTGGTGTGCAGGGTGCCAAACACCAAGTGTCCGGTTTCTGCAGCAGTCAGGGCTAAGCGAATGGTTTCCAAGTCACGCATTTCGCCGACCAAAATGATATCCGGGTCTTCCCGCAGTGCCGAACGTAACGCCTCAGAGAACCCCAAGGTGTCGCGATGCACTTCGCGCTGGTTGATCAGGCATTTTTTCGACTCATGGACGAATTCGATCGGGTCTTCCACGGTGAGAATGTGGTGATATTTGTTACTGTTTATATAGTCGAGCATCGCCGCTAAGGTGGTCGATTTGCCCGAACCGGTAGGCCCGGTAACCAGCACCAAGCCGCGCGGCACATCGGAAATTTTCTTGAAAATCTCGCCCATGCCCAAGTCTTCCATGCTCAAGACTTTGGAGGGAATGGTCCGGAATACTGCGCCTGCACCACGGTTCTGGTTAAAGGCGTTAACCCGAAAGCGCGCGACACCGGGCACCTCAAAGGAAAAGTCAGTTTCGAGGAACTCTTCGAAATCTTTGCGCTGCTTGTCATTCATGATGTCGTAAATCAGCGCATGCACTTGTTTGTGATCCAAGGGCGGCAAATTAATACGCCGTACATCGCCGTCGACGCGAATCATCGGCGGCAGACCCGCCGAGAGATGCAGGTCTGAAGCGCCTTGCTTGGCACTGAAGGCAAGCAGCTCTGTGATATCCATGGGACTCCCCAAATACGAGTAAGCAGGTAGAATGCCGCAGACCTAAGGCGGCGGGCGCAGATAATGTCCACGATAGCAGAGAATATTGCAAAGGTCGGCGCCCGCATCCGTGCGGCGGCGCAAGCATCTGAGCGAGATACAGCCACAATCGGTTTATTAGCGGTGAGTAAAACCAAGCCTGCGAGTGCGGTTCGCCAAGCCTTTGCGGCGGGCGCGCGCGACTTCGGTGAAAACTACCTGCAAGAAGCGCTAGAAAAACAGCGCGAGCTGGCCGATTTAAACCTGACTTGGCACTTTATCGGACCACTGCAATCGAATAAAACCAAACCCATTGCTGAGCACTTCGCGTGGGTGCATTCGGTAGACCGGTTAAAAATAGCCCAACGTTTGTCCGAGCAGCGGCCGAGCGCATTACCGGCGTTAAATATTTGCCTGCAAGTCAATGTCAGTGACGAAGCCAGCAAGGCCGGCTGTTCGCCAGCAGAGTTACCCGCCTTGGCCGCTGCCATTGCGCAGCTGCCACATCTGAAACTGCGCGGACTAATGGCCATTCCCGAGCCAACCCTCGATGTACAGCAGCAGAACGCCGCCTTTGCACGCTTGCGCGAGCTGCAAAATGAGTTAAATCTGCACCAACATCTCGGCCTAGACACTTTATCGATGGGCATGAGTGACGACCTAGAGGCGGCAATCAGCCAAGGCTCGACGTGGGTACGCATCGGCAGCGCGCTGTTCGGTGCGCGCGATTACAGCCCGGCAAAGCCTGCGTCTAGCGCCGAAAAATCGTCCATCGAAACAATCAAGGAGCCTCCTTTATGAGCACTACTCGAATCGCCTTTATCGGTGCCGGCAACATGAGCGCCAGCCTGATTGGTGGCTTGCGCGCACAGGGCGTTGCCGCAGCGGCAATTTGCGCCAGCGAGCCGGGCAGCGAGCAACGCAACAAGGTTGCCGCCGAGCACGGCATTCAAGTTTTTGCCCAGAACTCTGAGGCGATCCAAGACGCCGATGTCGTGGTACTGGCCGTCAAACCTCAAGTCATGCAGACGGTCTGCCTAGATTTGGCCGCCAGCCTTAAACCCGGCCAGTTGATCGTTTCTATCGCTGCCGGTATTGGCTGTACCAGCCTTGAGCGCTGGCTCGGCAACCGCGCCATTGTGCGCTGCATGCCCAATACACCGGCATTGCTGCGCGAAGGCGTTAGCGGCCTGTATGCCAATACGCAAGTATCCGCAGCGCAACGCCTGCAAGCAGAGCAGTTACTGTCGGCCGTGGGCCTGGCTCTGTGGTTGGATAACGAGCAACAAATTGATGCGGTTACGGCAGTATCCGGCAGCGGTCCGGCCTACTTCTTTTTACTCATCGAGGCGATGGTTGCCGCAGGCGAAAAACTTGGCCTACCCCGCGCCACTGCGCTCAAGCTTACGCAACAGACAGCCCTCGGTGCTGCACGCATGGCCCTGGCCAGCGAGGTTGACGTAAGCGAACTGCGCCGCCGGGTGACATCACCAAACGGCACCACTGAAGCTGCGATCAACGCCTTCCAAGCCGGTGGCTTCGAAGCATTAGTCGAACAAGCGCTAAACGCCGCCGCCGCGCGCTCGGCGACACTCGCCGAAGAACTGGGTCAATAGGGAGAACATCATGGGTCAATTAAACCAAGCCGCACTTTACGTTCTGCAAACGCTCGGCAGCCTGTACTTAATGATCGTGCTCCTGCGCTTTATTCTGCAATTGGTCCGCGCCGACTTTTATAACCCGCTCAGCCAGTTCATCGTGCGCGCCACCCAGCCACTGCTAAAGCCGCTACGACGCATTATCCCCAGCATCGGCGGGCTGGATATCGCCTCCCTGATCCTCGCTCTACTGGTACAGCTGGTACTGATGGCGCTAACGTTATTACTGGCCTACGGCACCACCGGAAACCCGGTAGCTCTGCTGATCTGGTCGGTAATCGGCATTACCGCACTGTTTATCAATATCTTCTTTTATGCGCTGATCATCAGCGTAATCCTCTCGTGGGTAGCACAAGGCAGCGATAACCCCGGCGCGCTGCTGGTCAACCAACTCTGCGAACCCTTGCTGATGCCGTTTCGTCGCCTAATGCCCAATCTAGGCGGGCTAGACCTGTCGCCTATCTTCGCCTTTATAACCATCAAATTGCTCGACATGCTGGTGATTAGCAATCTGGCCAACATGACCCAAATGCCTGACGTGCTGCGCATGTTGATGTAATGGCCTACTTTCGCTGGGATGGCGAGGACCTGATTCTCGACTGCCACCTGCAACCCAAGGCCAGCAACGATGAGTTCGCTGGCCTGCATGGTGATCGACTGAAAATCCGGCTCACCGCACCGCCCATCGAAGGCAAAGCCAATGCCCATCTGCTGGCCTTTCTCGGCGCCGCCTTTGGCGTGGCGAAAAGCCATGTGCAGTTACTCAACGGCGAACTCAGCCGACAAAAGCGGGTACGCATCCGGCAACCTAGAAAGCTGCCCAACCTGCCCGGACTGACCGTTCAGTCACCCTGACCAACCTTAGGGTGGGAATATGGCGCGGATTATTTGACGCACGGGACGAGTGCAGCATAATGGCTAATATCAAATGGACACTACGTCCAGGCTACACGCACTGCCATCAGCCTCTGATCGCCTGCAGACACTAACCATTGTCACTATTGATCTTGCTTACCAGCAGGATATAACTAGCGGAGGAGCAGCAATATGAGCATGGAACGTCTCAGTCATCAGGTAACCGCTTACGTTGCCTGGAAGCGCCAGTTAATGCGCGAAATCACCCGCTATCGCAGCTGGCTGGCGCACAACCACCTCAGTTCAGATGCCGTTGAAGCCAAGCTTGAACGCGCCCTAAAATTACTGCGTACCGACCACATTACCTTGGCCTTCGTGGGCGAGTATTCGCGCGGCAAGACCGAGTTAATCAACAGCCTATTTTTCTCTGAATACGGTCAACGCATGCTGCCCTCGCATGCCGGGCGCACCACCATGTGCCCGACAGAGCTGTTCTTTGATCCGCGCTCGGAACGCTCCTATATTCGCTTGCTGCCCATCGAAACCCGCGCCGCGCAAGCCAGCGTGGCCCAGTTCAAGCGCATCCCCAGCCACTGGGTGAATATTCCGCTGGACCTGAGTGACCCAGACAACATGGTGCAGGCTTTCACCCAAGTGGCCAAAACCAAGCCGATGCCTGTCGCGCAAGCCATTCAGTTGGGTTTTCATCCAGACATGCTGGAAAGCGCCGGCAAGCCCGGCATCGTCTTGGTTCCTGCGTGGCGCCATGCGATTGTAAACTTCGACCACCCGCTGCTGCGCCAAGGCCTGCGCATTCTCGATACGCCCGGGCTGAATGCGCTGGGCAGCGAGCCAGAGCTCACCTTATCGATGCTACCTAGCGCTCAGGCCATTATCTTTCTGCTCTCGGCTGATACCGGGGTAACCGCCAGCGACATGGCTATTTGGCAGCAGCACATTGTGCATCTAGACGAAGAGAACCCAGTTTGTCTGCTGGCCGTACTGAACAAAATTGACGTGCTCTGGGATGACCTTGCCGGCGAAAATCTTGTGCAGCATGCGATTGAAAAAATCCGCAGCGCTACCGCCAAACAACTGGGTATCGCCAACGAGAACGTACTGCCAGTGTCTGCTAAGCAAGCCCTACTGGCCAAAGTACGTAAAGATCAAGCGCTACTCGATCGTAGCCAATTGGCAGGCCTAGAGACCCTGCTTTGCGAGCGTATCGTCGCGCAAAAAGAACGTCTGATCGAAGATCGCGTGGTCAACCAAGTACTCGGCCTGCTGCAAAACAGTCAGCACGTACTCAACGTGCGCTTAAGCAAAGTCCGCGAGCAACACGCATTACTCACCCATCACCAGCACGACAACGGCCAGCTACTGTTCGAGCTAACCGCCAAAACCAAAGAAGATCACAGTCAACACCATAAGCGCCTGCTGGGACTTAAAAGTAACCAGCGCATACTTAAGCGCCAAGGCGACTTACTGTGCAACTCAGTGCGCAAAGAGCAGCTAGATACCCACTTAGAACTGCTGAGCAAAAACCTGACCGGCAGCTGGACAACCTTCGGCATAAACCAAAGCATTCTGCATTTCTTTCGCTGCCTGGAAAGCGACCTGCATGACCTCGGTCACGAAGCTGAACTGGCTAACAAAATGGTCTCGGCTATCTACCGACGCCACAATCAAGACAACCCGCTGCACGGCGTTGACGCACCCTTATTTAACCTTAAACGGCCACTGCGTGAACTCAAACAACTGCAGGTTCAGGCCAACCAGTTCCGCCTACAGGTGAAAACCTTACTGACCAATCAGAACACGCTCAGCCGGCGGTTCTTCGCCACCCTGGTGCAAGAGGTTATCGGCTTGCATCAGCGCCTGCGCCAGGAAACCGAGCAATGGGCCAGTGATGCGCTAACCCCGCTGATGCAACACACGCTGGAGAACAAACAGCTGCTGGAAACCCACATGCTGCGCCTCAAGGCACTCGCCCAAGAGACTCAGCAAAGCCGTCAGCGCAGCCAGCACTTGGCCAAGTACAACAGCGAACTCGAGCAACAATTAACCCAAGCCAACGACATGCTGCGCGTGCTCCGCCGCCCCGCGCCGGTACAACGCCAAGGCAAAGTGGTCTCTCTGCCCGGTGCCGGGCGCCCTCTCAGCGCAGCAGAATAAGCACACGAGCGACACCTCTGCGGCAATTAGACCGTTGCTCGCTGCCCCATGCGCTTGCCGCACGGGGCAGCGCTCTTTAGACTGACGCACTTATTTAAGTGCGAGCAGGCTCAATGCCCAGCGTCTTTGCAGAAGATTCCGTTGGCCTCGTCAGCCCCCAGATCGAACAGTTCATTGAGCCCTTGCAACTGGCTTGTGGGCGCAGTTTGGCCAACTATCAATTGGTCTATGAAACCTATGGCACGCTAAACGCCACTGGCAGCAACGCCGTGCTGATTTGCCATGCGTTGTCCGGCCACCACCATGCTGCCGGCTATCACAGTGTCGACGAACGAAAACCGGGCTGGTGGGACAGCTGTATTGGCCCCGGCAAGCCGATTGATACCGGCAAATTCTTCGTCGTCAGCCTCAACAATCTTGGCGGCTGTAATGGCTCGACCGGACCATCCAGCATTAACCCGGCCACCGGCAAGCCTTACGGTGCTGATTTCCCGATGATGACGGTAGAAGACTGGGTCAACAGCCAGGCCTTACTGGCCGACCGTCTCGGTATTAACCAATGGGCAGCCGTGGTCGGCGGTAGCTTAGGTGGTATGCAAGCGCTGCAATGGAGCATCAGCTACCCGGAGCGAATTCGACACTGCCTGGCGATTGCCTGCGCGCCAAAGCTATCTGCGCAAAACATTGCCTTTAATGAGGTGGCACGCCAGGCGATTCTCTCCGACCCGGACTTTCACGGCGGGCATTTTCAGGAACACGGTGTTATCCCCAAGCGCGGCCTGATACTGGCGCGTATGGTCGGCCATATCACTTACCTGTCGGATGACGCGATGGGCGAAAAATTCGGCCGCGACCTGAAGAGCGACAAGCTCAATTACGACTTCCACAGCGTGGAGTTCCAAGTTGAAAGCTACCTGCGTTATCAGGGTGAAGAGTTCTCTGGCCGCTTCGACGCCAACACCTACCTGCTGATGACCAAAGCCCTCGACTACTTCGACCCGGCGGCGAACTGTGGCGACGACCTTTCCAAAGCACTGAGTTCGGCCACAGCGGATTTCTGCGTGATGTCGTTCACCACCGATTGGCGCTTCTCGCCAGCGCGCTCACGCGAGTTGGTTGATGCCTTGATGGCCGCCGACAAAAATGTCAGCTACCTAGAAATCGACGCCCCGCAAGGTCACGACGCCTTCTTGATTCCTATTCCACGGTACCTGCAGGCCTTTAATGCCTATATGCAACGGATTACCGTTTGAGGCACCCATGCGAGCTGACCTAGAAATTATTCAAGACTGGATTCCCAGCGGCAGCCGGGTACTCGACCTAGGCTGCGGTGATGGCGAGTTACTCGCCTGGCTGCGAGACCACAAGCAGGTCACCGGCTACGGTCTGGAAATCGACGCTGAAAACATCGCCCAATGCCTGCTCAAAGGTATCAACGTGATCGAGCAAGATCTCGACCAAGGTTTGAGCAACTTCGCCAGCAACAGTTTTGATGTAGTGGTGATGACCCAAGCCTTGCAGGCGGTGCAATACCCCGATCGTCTGCTGGAAGAAATGCTGCGCATTGGTCGCCAATGCATCATTACCTTCCCCAACTTCGGACATTGGCGTTGCCGCTGGGACTTACTGCACAAAGGCCAGATGCCGGTATCCGAATTTCTGCCATACACTTGGTACAACACTCCAAACATTCACTTCTGCACCTTTCTCGACTTTGAAGCGCTGTGTCATCAGCGCCAAGTAAAGGTTATTGATCGCTTCGCAGTGGATCGCCTGCATCGACATCACTGGGCCAGCCGAATGTGGCCTAATCTATTTGGTGAGATAGGTATCTATCGGGTCAGCGGACCAGGTTCTGTGCCATCCACAATGCAAACTGTATGAGGAGAATCACCATGCAACGTTTAGCCCTGATGCTCATGGCCTTTTGCTTAGCATTACCCGCCATGGCCGAAAAGAAACAAAACTACGGCGCGCTCGACGTGCATTACAGTGCCTTTAACTCAGGTTTTTTGCAGCCCGAGGTGGCCGCCGCAGTTGGGCTGGTGCGCAGCAAGAGCCAAGGCGTGGTCAATGTCGCATTGCTGCAGAGCAATACAGCCAGCACTGGCGTTGTCACTGGCGAGGTGAAAAACCTACTCGGCCAAATTAGCCAACTTAACTTTAAACAAGTCAAAGAAGGCACCGCCATTTACTACTTGGCGCAGTTCCCCTTCGAGCAACAAGAAATGCTCCGTTTCACCCTAAACGTCAAAGGCGCTGACGGCGTGCCGCACAGCTTCGACTTCAGCCAAGAATTCTTCCCCGACCAATGAAAGCATTAACCGAATTAGTCCTCGCCAGTCACAACGCTAGCAAGTTAAAAGAACTGCAAGCCATGCTCGGTGACAGTATCAAGGTGCACGCTGTTAGCACCTTCAGTGCCGTTGAGCCGGACGAAACGGGCCTGTCATTTGTCGAAAATGCCATTCTCAAAGCCCGCCACGCCTCGCGCATTTCAGGCCTGCCGGCACTGGCAGATGACTCAGGTTTGGCGGTCGACCACCTCGGCGGCGCCCCGGGGATTTACTCGGCACGCTACGCCGCAGGCCAAGGTGATGCCGCCAACAACGCAAAGCTCCTCGACGCCCTTAAAGATGTGCCTGACGCCGAGCGTGGCGCGCAGTTTGTTTGCGCCGTGGCACTGGTAAAGCATGCCGACGACCCGCTACCGATTATCTGTGAAGGCCTCTGGCACGGCAGTATCTTGCGCGAGCCGCGCGGCAACCAAGGTTTTGGTTATGACCCGCTGTTTTGGGTCGCCGAGCGCAACTGCGCCAGCGCCGAGCTGCCGCCTGCAGAGAAGAATCTGCTCAGCCACCGAGCCACTGCCATGCGCTTACTCAAGCAGCGTTTGGGGCTATGAGTCTTCACGCTAACGACGCGCAGAACCTGCAAACGGCGTTCGAACTACCACCACTTTCGCTGTATATCCACATTCCTTGGTGCGTTCGCAAATGCCCCTATTGCGACTTTAATTCGCACACCGCCGGCCCAAATCTGCCGGAAGCCGCCTATGTCGAGGCGTTGCTGGCAGATCTAGATGCCGACTTGGCGCATGTGCATGGCCGCCAACTGAGTTCAATTTTTTTCGGCGGTGGCACCCCCAGCTTGTTCAGCGCCCAAGCATTGGGACGTATTTTGGCCGGTGTCAAACAGCGTATCGCGTTTGCGCCAGACATCGAGATCACCCTAGAGGCCAACCCAGGCACCTTCGAGCAAGATAAGTTTTCTGCCTATCGGCAACTGGGCATTAATCGTCTGTCGATTGGAGTGCAAAGTTTTCAGCAAGAAAAACTCACCGCGCTAGGCCGCATTCACGATGGTGACGAGGCGATTCGCGCCGCCGACATGGCACGCCAAGCTGGCTTTGATAACTTCAACCTCGACCTGATGCATGGCCTGCCCAATCAGAGCATTGCGGATGCTTTGTTCGACCTGCGCACCGCCATCGCCCAACAACCGAGTCATTTGTCCTGGTACCAGCTGACCATGGAGCCGAACACGGTATTCTGGAACCAGCCGCCGGTACTTCCAGAAGACGACACGTTGTGGGATATCCAAGAGGCCGGCCTACAGCTGCTCGCCGAGCATGGTTACGTCCAATATGAAGTATCCGCCTATGCTCGCGATGGTCAGCAGGCCCAGCACAACCTCAATTATTGGAGCTTTGGCGACTTTATTGGCATCGGTGCCGGCGCCCACGGCAAACTCAGCAACCCGGAAGGAGCGATCATCCGCAGCTGGAAAACTCGACTGCCGAAAGACTACCTCGACACTGATAAAAGCTTTCTCGCCGGGCAAAAAATACTAACGCCCAGCGAGCTACCCTTTGAGTTCCTGATGAATGTGCTGCGCCTAAACGATGGCGCGGCCAGCCAGTTATTCAGTCAACGCACCGGTTTGCCGCTCAGTTTGCTAGCTACCGCTCGCCAGCAGGCTGAGCAGCGCGGCTTGCTAGTGCAAGATCCCGCACGCCTAACGGCCAGTCGTGAAGGGCAGCTATTTCTAAATGATTTACTGCAGTATTTTTTACCTTAACCCCACCTATACCAGCACGATCAAGGACACCCAATGGATTTGCTCCTAGACTTAATTGCCACAGTCTCTCGCTGGAGCCGCAGCCATCTGGGCGATATTTCCCTCGCTCTGATGGCGACCCTATTTGTGCTCTTTGGCCCAGCCCTGAACTCTCGGGTACAGCGCTCGATTGGCAGCCTCAATTTCATCTTCCGCACACTGCTGTTTGTACTGCTATGCGCGGTCGTCTACGGGCTTGCGATCGTGTTTCTAACTCCTTATTTGACTCAAGCACTGGCATCATTCAATAACTACACCCTCGCGCCGGTATTGCTACTAGTCTTCTTCTTGATCGGTGTACTGGCCGACCGCAGCTGATTTTTGCGGTTTGCACGACGCACCGGCGAACTAGCCATTACGTCGAGAAGAGCCGATGAAGCCGACCAAACATTTGTATCTGTACTTTCAGGATGGCCAGCGCCTAGCTTTGCGCTTCCCCCAGCAGCAGGGCGACCCATCACAAATTGCCCGCCTATTACGCATGCAACTGGAATCGCCCTTTATCAGCATCGAGGTGGACGGCGACTTACTGTTGATACCGCGCGAAAGCATCAAGTATTTACAGGTATGCCCAGCACCGCAGTCCATGCCAGAAACCACCATCCTCGGGGCCGAGCTAATTGACTGACTGCCGCCCATAAAAAAACCGCCCGAGGGCGGTTTTTTTATGAGCGCTCAACGCGCTTTAGTTACCTTCACGGCGCAAGGCCTGCGGGGTGAAGTCACCCGGAGCAAGCTTGGCATTGAAGTCATACATTTGTTCGTTGTTGTCCAAGCCATCGGCAAAATACCGATCACCTGGGAAGTCATAGACAGTTTCCAGTGTGCTGCTAAACATCGGCACATCGTAATAGTTGATTGCATGGCTCTCTTGCAGACCCACCAACTTACCCTCCTTGTCGTACAAATCGCTCGCTAGGATCTGCCAGCTATCCTCGTCAAGATAGAAGCGGCGCTTCGCATAAGGATGGCTAAAGCCTGTACGCAGAGTCGCTTCAACTACCCATACACGATGCAGCTCGTAACGCAGCAGCTCAGGATTTACGGTCTTATCATTCAGGATGGTTTCGTAAGGAATACCTTTTTGGTGAACCGCATAGCTGTTGTAGGGCACCAGCATTTCTTTCTTGCCGAGCAGTTCCCACTCATAACGCTGCGGGGCACCGTTAAAAATGTCGACCATATCGGCTGTCGCCATACCATTGGTATCTGGTTGCAAGGTATCAAACGCCAGCATCGGTAGACGCCGCACGCGCCGCTCGCCACGGTTAAAGCGCCACGCTTTACGAATGGCCAACACCTGATCCAAGGTTTCCTGAACCACTAACGCCGAACCGGAAAGTTTCGACGGGGCCACTACTAAGTACTTGTAATAAAATAGCGTGTTGGACAACTCCTTTGCCGTCATACCGTCGCGGCCATAAAGGAAGTAAATATTGCGATCTAGTTTGAGCAGGTTGTAGCTACCATTGCTGAGCACAGCTGCTTGGTTAGTAACGAAGTGAATCTGCTCGCCACGATAGCGCATGATGTGGTTCCAAATGGCCTCAAGACCATTCTGGGGAATCGGGAAAGGCGTTCCCCCTGCCACACCGTCGACGCCATTACCTGCGGCAATCAGCTGCGCACTTTGCGCATTGCGCTTGGTGGCATCGTAAATACGCTGCGGCACCGCAGCACTGCGATGCGTCGGAAAAACGCGCAAAAAGTATTCTGGACGCTGCTGCAGCAAAGCTTTTAAACCCTCGGGCAACTGCTCTTGGTATTGGCCAAGGTTCTTGGCATTGACCACAAATTTCACCGCATCATTTGCATACGGGTCAACGTGATGCATACCTGGCTGATAACCGGCGGGCGCAACCGTTATACCTCCATCCCAGGCCGGAATTGTGCCGGCAGCATTACCTGCACGCTCGCCGCCCAACGGAGTTAAATCAGCACCCAAACGTGCCGCTTGGGTCGCATCAACGCTGGCTTGAGCATGGAGTGCACAACCAGCCAGCAGCAGAATCGCAAACTTTCTCAACACAGTTTTCTCCTTGCAGCACGCAATAATTACGGCGCGCCCCGTGAATACCGTCGACCATCACTGGCCGAGCATTAATCGTTGCCAAAGCAGGAGTCCTTTCCCGTGCCGAGTTTGCCCGGTCTGTTTAATCATCCATGCTATCGCCTACGCCATTAAACTGCAGCTTAGTCGACACGTTGAAACTTGATATCCCACACACCATGCCCGAGCCGCTCACCGCGGCGCTCAAACTTGGTCACCGGACGCTCCGGCGGACGCTCGACACAACCGCCATCGGGTGCCACATTACGATAGCCAGGTGCTACTTGCATAATTTCCAGCATAAACTCGGCATAGGGCTGCCAGTCAGTGGCCATATGCAAAACCCCACCGACTTTTAGTTTTTGTCGAATGAGTTCTGCAAATTCCGGGCGCACAATCCGCCGCTTATTGTGCCGAGCTTTGTGCCACGGATCGGGAAAGAGCAACAAAACGCGATCCAAACTGGCATCAGCAATGCAGTCACGCAGCACTTCCATCGCGTCATAACTATAAACGCGCAGGTTAGTCAGGTTTTGCGCCAACACCCCATTAAGCAATGCACCCACACCAGGGCGGTGGACCTCGACACCAATAAAGTCATGCTCCGGCTCAGCGACTGCCATCTCCAAGGTCGAGCCGCCCATGCCGAAACCAATCTCGAAGGTACGTGGCGCACTGCGGCCAAACACCTGATCGAAATCACGCATACCATCCGCCAACTCAAGACCAAACTTGGGCAGGCCTAACTCCAGACCACGCTGCTGGCCTTCGGTCATACGTCCAGCGCGCATCACAAAACTCTTGATCGCCCGCATTGGGCGCGACTCTTCAGCGGGTACCGCCGGCTCTTGCAGATCTGACATGAGTGAACTCTTAACAAGTAAATTTTGGCTTAGTTAATTAGCCCAGAGAGCGGCGACGACGCGCTGGCATAAAGCTTCTTGGGCATCCGTCCGGCCAGATAGGCCAAGCGCCCGGCGAGAACAGCATGCTGCATGGCTTGCGCCATCAACACCGGGTGCTGCGCATTAGCGATCGCGCTGTTCATCAGTACGGCCGCGCAGCCGAGCTCCATGGCGATGCTGGCATCAGAAGCCGTACCGACACCGGCATCAACCAATACCGGCACCGTTGCCTCTTCAAGGATGATCCGTAAGTTGTACGGATTACAAATACCCAACCCGCTGCCAATCAAACCCGCTAATGGCATCACCGCAATACAGCCAATTTCAGCCAACTGACGCGCAATAATCGGGTCATCACTGGTGTAAACCATCACATCAAAACCTTCTTTGACCAGCACTTCTGCGGCTTTGAGGGTTTCGATGACGTTGGGAAACAAGGTCTTCTGGTCGGCCAACACTTCCAGTTTGACCAGATTACGGCCATCCAGCAGTTCCCGCGCTAGGCGACACGTGCGCACCGCCTCGATCGCATCAAAGCAACCCGCGGTATTCGGCAAAATGGTATAGCGATCAGCCGGCAACACATCCAGCAAATTCGGCTCGCCAGGGTTCTGGCCAATATTGGTGCGCCGCACCGCAACGGTGACTATCTCAGCCCCGG
>JBBKVZ010000389.1:0-9032 GCA_037968715.1 Pseudomonas sp. | reverse complement strand
AACAATGAGGCATAGTTGAAGGTGCTTTCGCTGCTGTCGAAGATCGGGATGTCGGTCTGCTCTTTCTCTGGTACGTAGAGATAGTACAGGCGGGGTTCTAGCGTCTGGCGATAGTCTTTGCCGAACAGTTGGGTGTCACGGTCGAAGTACAGGCCGCTGTCGACGCTGTAAATCGGCAGGCTGCGATTAGGCGCGTCATTGAATGAGGTCACCTGGCTCTTGCCGATGCTATCCAAGTTCAGGTCGTAGTCGGTGTAGCTGTACTTAACTGATGGCTTGAGATAACCCTGAGTCCAGTCCATTGGCAAGCTAACGCCCGGCTGCAAGTAAGCCCGATCACCGTTAGCCCGGGCAATTCCGCTGATATTGGTGTCCAGCCATTTGGTATCTGAATTACCGTCTTCGTCAGTGTAATAGCCATTTTTCAGATTACGGTCAAAGCGCGTCAGTTCAGTCGCGTAGGTCAGTTGTAGGCCGCCTGGCTGAAACGGTAGAGCGCCATCCAGAGTGATCTGTGGCAGACGGCTGTACGGGGTGATCTCGGTAATGGTCGCCAATGCATAGGTTTGCGCATTCAACCGTGCCGTAAAGTCGTCACCACGCCAAGTCAATGCACCTTGCTGATTGACGAAGCTTGGTGTGTCGATGCCCAAGCCAGTGCTTAAATCTTGGAAGTAATAAGGGTCACTGATGTCGGTGTAGTCGACTTCTGTGAGTAGGCGCGAATCTAGCCCGCCCTTGTGCTGCCAGCTATACAACCAGCGGGTGTCTTGGTAGTCGGACTGCAGTTTGCGGTCGTTGTTTTCATCGTTGAGAAAGGCCGCGCCGATTTGGCCTTCGCTGCCTTCGGTCAGGTAGCGCCCTTCGCCTTCCAGCAACAAGCCGCGATCCGTCATATAGGTCGGATACAGCGTAGCGTCATAATTTGGCGCTAGGTTGAAGTAGTACGGCGTCAGCAGGGTCATGCCGTTATTGCTGGACGAGCTAATGCTCGGCGCCAGGAAACCTGATTGACGGCGATCATCGATTGGGAAGTAGATATACGGAGTGTAGAACACCGGTATGTCTTTGATCCGCAGGGTTGCGTTGGTGGCGCTACCAAAGCCCGTGTTGGGGTCAAGCTTGATGTTATTGCCTGTTAGCTGCCAGGCATTACTGCCCGGCTCGCAGCGCGTATAAGTGCCGTCTTTGAGGCGGATTATGGCGTCTTCTTGACGCTTAACGTGCAATGCGTTGCCGCGGATGTGGCCGTTATGCATAACGTATTCGGCGTTATCGATTTTCGCTTCGCCGTTGTCCAGTTGCAGTTGGGCGTGATCGCCAACCACCAGGGCACCTTTGTCGCGTAGACGGACGTTGCCGTTTAGCTCGCCGCGATTCTCTGCCTGGTGCAAGCTGGCCTCGTCGGCCTCAATCTGTAAGCCGCCCTGACGCAGCACAACATTACCCGCCAGCGTGGCCACTTGCTGCTCTTGCTCATAGCGCGAGGCTTTGGCCGAGATAAACATGGGCGAATCGTTGAGCGGGGTTTTGTCGTTCATGCCTGGGCGTACAGGCTCGATGTAAGCACCTGCACAGTACGGCCCGGTTTCTGCTAGCTGCGCTGCGGTCAGTTTGTCGCGTGCCACCCAGTCGAGATGACTGTAGTCGGCGCTGCGTGAACTCAGGCCCTTACCTTGGCTTTGTGTCACCAAAGTAGCTGCTGGCGCTGCGCTTGCGGCGCTACCCACAGCCACGGCGCTAATGGCCGTGTCGCTATGCACCGGGCGCGGCGGTAAAACCGCCTGGCTAGTTTTGGGTGCGCAGGCCCAGCCACCGGATGCTGAGGCCTGGCAACTGAATTGCTCGGCGGCAAACACCTGTTGCATGGCCACTGGCTGTAGGACCAACAAGCTGCTGGTCATTAACAGGGGGAATTTTTTGCGGAATACTGGGGACTTTACTGCCATCTTGTTATCCGGGCTTCCTGCACGCCATCTGGCTGCGGGGGCCGCATGCCTCTCGATGGGTTGAAAAAGATGCTGGATAATAAAGCATGACCCGCAGAACGGCTAGCGCCGTCGGAGACCCTGTAATGCCTGATCAAGATCTACGTTTACAATTGCTACGCCATTGGCTCGAGCAACAATTGCCGCCGTTGTTCGCTCGTGAGGACTGGGGCGTGGTGCCTGCTGCCACACTTACCGCGGCAAGTAGTGATGCCAGTTTTCGTCGATACTTCCGCTGGGAGGGGGCTGGACGCACGTTAATCGTCATGGATGCGCCGCCGCCACAAGAAGATTGTCGGCCCTTTGTGAAGGTCGCCGAGTTGCTGGCTAGTGCCAATGTGCATGTGCCAGAGATTCTCGCCGCCGACCTAGAGCGAGGTTTTTTATTGTTGCCAGATCTTGGCCGGCAAACTTTTTTGGAAGTAATTAATCCGCAAAATGCCGACCAATTATTTGCCGATGCGCTGCAAGCACTGCTGAAATTTCAACAATTGCCGCTGACCGATGGCTTGCCGGTGTATGACGCTGCGTTGTTACAGCGTGAATTACAGCTGTTTCCTGACTGGTATGTGCGCCAGCACTTGAAGTTAACTTTGTCCGCTGAGCAGCAGGCTGCGTGGCAGCGGATTTGCGCGGTGCTGGTGGACAGTGCGCTGGCGCAGCCGCAAGTGTTGGTGCATCGCGACTTTATGCCGCGCAACCTGATGGATAGCGCACCCAATCCCGGCGTGCTGGATTTTCAGGATGCGGTGTACGGTCCGGTCACCTACGACGTTACCTGTTTGTTTAAAGATGCTTTTCTCAGCTGGCCAGAGCCGCAGGTGCGTGACTGGTTGACGGGCTACTGGCATCAGGCTCGCGCCGCCGGCATCGCCGTGCAGTCAGAACTTGAAGATTTTCTGCGCGCCAGCGATTTGATGGGCGTGCAGCGCCACCTCAAAGTCATTGGGATTTTTGCGCGGATTTGCTATCGCGACGGCAAACCGAAATACCTTGGCGATGTACCGCGCTTCTTTGCCTACATCGATGCGGTATTGGCGCGTCGTCCCGAGCTGGCAGAACTGCGTGAGTTGCTGAGCAGTTTGCCGATGGCTGATCTGCCCGCATGAAGGCGATGATTCTGGCTGCCGGCAAAGGCGAACGCTTGCGCCCACTCACCCTACATACTCCGAAGCCCTTGGTGCCCGTGGCCGGGGTGCCGTTGATTGAGTATCACTTGCGCGCGCTGGCGGCGGCGGGCATTCGCGAGGTGGTGATTAATCACGCCTGGTTGGGGGCGCAAATCGAGGCGCATTTGGGCGACGGTGCGCGTTTTGGCGTGAGTATCGCCTACTCACCGGAGGATGCGCCGCTGGAAACGGGTGGGGGAATTTTGCGCGCCTTGCCCTTGCTCGGCGAACAGCCGTTTATCTTGGTTAATGGCGATATTTTCACCGATTATCCCTTCGCTAATTTATCCCGCCCGCTGCCCGGTTTGGCGCACCTAGTGCTGCTGGATAATCCGGCGCATAACGCTCAGGGTGACTTTGCCTTAACTGCCGAGGGGGGCGTGGTAGATACGCAGGCAGGCCAGCCGAGCCTGACGGCTAGCCTGACCTACAGCGGCATCGCGATTCTCAGTCCGCAGCTATTTGCCGGTTGCGAGCCGGGAGCCTTCAAACTGGCACCGCTGTTGCGTCAAGCCATGGCTCAGGGTTTGGTCAGTGGTGAACGTTACGCGGGCGAGTGGATCGACGTAGGCAGTTACGAGCGCTTGGCTGAGGCCGAGTTGCTGGTTGCGAGTCGCTAACGTGTATTGGCCGATTACCGTATTAGGTGCCCTGGCCGGCATGTTGCTGGCCAGTATTCCCGGTGCCTTGTTGGGCGGCTTGCTCGGGCAGATGCTGGATCGCCGCTGGCAATTGCGCTCATGGGCCGATTTGCGTCGGCGCATGCGGGGCGCGACTGGGCCGCGTGAGCAGCAACTGCTGTTTGCTTTGCTCGGCAGGCTGGCGAAAAGTGCCGGCACAGTGACGGCTGCGCATATTCAGCAGGCGCGCAATGAAATGCGCCGCTTAGAGTTGGATGAGGCAGCCCAGCAGTTGGCCATTGCTGCTTTTAATCGAGGAAAAAGCGATACGCAGAGTTTGCGCCGGCGCTTGCGTCAGCAGCGCCCTAACGGCCTGTTTGTGGATGAAATTCTGCGTGCTTGTTGGCGTATGGCATGGGCGGGTGGCCAAGTAAGCGCCGCGCAGTATCAGTTGATTCTCGACTGTGGCGAGCACTTGGGCATGCACTCGGATGCGGTACTGGCGTTAGGTGCACCCTATGTCCGCCGCAATGCCGTGCTGCCCGCGAACGCTGGCGCCGAGCAAGAGGCTATGCGCATTTTGGGCTTGAGCGGTGAGGTGGCACCCAGTGAGATCAAACAAGCGTATCGGCGCCTGCTGAGCCGCCATCACCCCGATAAGTTGGCGGGCACCGGCGCCAGTGCTGCGCAGGTGCGCGCCGCGACCGAGAAAACCAGCGAGCTGCACCGCGCTTACGGCGTGCTGCGCACGCAGCACGGTTTTCGTTAGTCACAGGTATAGAGGGTTAAGGCGCTGAGCCATTCGCTTTCATTTGCAGGCTCAACCAGCCACGAATACGCCGATACAACTGCTCCTGCTCAATGGCTCGATTACCCGGCAGTGCCGACATCGCAATCTGTATATAACTCGGGCTTTTTTGCCGCTTACTGGCGTGCAGGCGCTTGAGTGCAGCGGTGCGCTCAAGGGCTTGGTTCTTGTAATAAAAATCGCCGACCGCCAGTTGCAACTTCGGCACCAGTTCGTCCAGCGGCGGACTGAACTGTTCCGGCACAACGGCCGCCACCAGCAGCAAGTTATTCACTGTGGGCGTTGGCTGCTCACTTAAGTAGCGTGCCGCCCAGTAGCCCCCCGTGCCGTGGCCAAGCAGCACGATGCTCTTGGGTTTTTGCTCTTGGGCAAAGCTCACTGCCGCCTGGATGCGCGCCATCACCCGCTCGGCGTGCTGCTCTGGGGTAACCCCTAGGCTTTCGGTGGTGGCTGGGCTGGCTGGGGCACTGTCGGCGGCGGCATCAACTGCGGCGGCGGGGTCGCTGTCTGGCGCTGCGGGCGTTTCGGCCGCAGCCTCGTCAGGCTTGGCCTCGGTAACTGCCACCGCCACCGCGTTGGGGGTTGGCTGCGGGTCGGGTAGGGTGATGCTCAATGTTTGCCAGCCAGCATCCGGTAATTTGCTGCGCAGCGGGGCAATAACTAATGGCCAGTCGGCCGTCTCGCCCGCGCCGGGCAGCAAAATTACCACGCCTTGCGCTTCCCCCAGATTGGTCGGTTGCCACAGGGCTAGAAAGGTCTCTTCGCCTGCCTGTAGTTGCTGTTGCTCGTTGGCCGGTAACTGCTCTTGCAGCGCCAGTGCCTCGTCTTGGCTGCGCTCGGGCATGGCGGGGCGCTCGGTTGCTAGCGGCTCGCTGGCGACCACTGCGGTCTCTGAGGTCTCGGCGGCTTGCGCGTGCAAGGCGCCTGCGCAGGGCAGCAACAGCGCTAAACAACAGCGGGAAAGTGTCGTACTGAATGTGCGTGGCATCAGAGCAGTCCAAGCAGAGAGTGATACTGGCAGCCTAATAGCTCTAGGCTAATTTGTCAGGCTGCGCTTGTGTTTGCTCTGCGCGGGTTTCAAGTTTGGCCAGTGCGCGTAAGGTGTGTGCAGCGGTAGTTTTATCCATTTGAGGTGGTCGCGGTGTTGGCTGTTTTTCGCTTGCTTGCCCTGGTTTTTTTGCTCGCCTGCGGCGCGTTGCCGACGCTTGCCCAGAGTGCTGAGGTCGTGGCCCTGACAGACGCTCAACGCTCTTGGCTGGCCGCGCATCGGCAGTTGCGGGTTGGCGTAGTGCTGCAGACCCCTTATGCGCAGGTTGATCGTCGGCGGCGGCAATTATCCGGGCTTAATATTGAGCTGATGCAGTGGTTGGCGAGCGCGCTGCAAGTGGAGTTGGTCTGGCAGCAGTATGCAGATCAACGCGCGCTGGAAGTAGCACTGCGCGCGGGCAAGGTGGATGTGGCTCCGGGCCTCAGCCAAACGCCGGCCGGACTGCGCCTGTGGCTGTATTCCGATGCCTATATGCGTGTGCCGCAGTTGCTCGTGGGCGTGCGTAATGGCGGGATTTCGGTTGATCTGGAGCGGCTCAGTAGTCTCGAACCGGTGGCGGTGCGCCAGCCCAGCGTGGTGGCCGATTACCTGCGCGGCACCTACATGAATATTAATTTGCAGGCCGTCGGTAATGACCGCCAGGCGTTGCAGCACTTACTTAGCCAGCAGGCGCGCTATGCGGTAATCGACGAGGCGCAGTTCAGTCGGTTGTCGCGCGAGAGTGAGTTTGCCGAGCTGACGGTGGTCGGTGACATCGGTCTGCCGCAGCTGTTACGCGTGGCTTCTCGGCGCGACTGGCCACAGCTTTCAGTTTTGCTTGATGCCGCGTTACAGACCCTCTCCGCCAAGCAGCTCGACCAGTTACGCGGTCGCTGGTTGCAGCTCAAGTACCCCGGCATCGGCGACTCGCTGAGTTTTTGGCGCAACCTGTGGGCGATATTTTTGGTCTTGTTGCTGGCGGCCTTAGCCATGCTGTTTTCCTTGCGTCGTCAGCGCGATGTGCTTGAGCGCCGGGTGCTGGATGCTCAGCAGGCGCGGGAGCTGCGTGAGTCCAGTGAGGAGGCGTTGCACCTAGCGCAGTTTTCCATCGACCAAAGCACGGTCGGCATTCTCTGGGTCAATTGGGACAGTCATGTGCGCTATGCCAATCGCGCCGCAGAACAAATGCTCGGTTACGGCCGAGCTGGTTTGCTCGAGCGCCCGCTTATAACCCTAGAACCGAGCCTGGGGATGGATAACTGGCTGGCGCTGTGGAAGCGGGCGCGCACCGATAAAGACCAAGCCTTAAGTTTTCAAGCTAACTGCCTGCGCGCCGATGGCAGCTCGTTGCCTGCGGATGTGTCATTGAGCTTTCTGCGTTTTCGGCAGGCCGAATACTTGGTGGTGTATATCACCGACGTAACCGAGCGGCGCCGCGCCTTGGCCGCCCTGCAGGAGAGCGAGGCGCGCTTGCAGGGCATTGCCGCCAATGTGCCGGGCTTGGTATTTCGGCTTGAACGTGCGCAGCCCGAGGGACCGGTGGACTTTGCCTTTATCAGCGATGGCAGTGAGCAGTTGGTCGGCTTTAGTGCCGCCAGCCTAATGGTTCCCGGCCGCGGGATTCGCAGCCTAGTGCATGCGCATGATCAGCCAGATTACCACCTGAGCCAGATCGCCGCGCTGGAGGCGGATCGCGACTGGCATTGGCAGGGGCGCATTCTGACCCGTGAAAGCGAGGTGCGCTGGGCGGATATTCGCGCGATTGCCCGACGTCTAGAGGATGGCTTGGTGGTCTGGGACGGTATCGTCTGGGACATTACCGAGAACAAGCGCATCGAGTTGGCCCTCAGCGAATCGCGCGGCCAGTTACGTGAGTTGTCGGCGCACCTAGAGAGCGTGCGCGAAGAAGAAAAAGCCCGCATCGCCCGTGAAGTACATGATGAGTTAGGTCAGGTATTGACCGTCCTAAAGCTGGAAACCGCCATGTGCGAGTTGGCCTATGGCGAGCTGGACAGCGGCCTGCAGGAGCGGCTGAACAGCATGAAGCGGCTGATTGCCAGTCTGTTCCAGTTGGTGCGGGATGTGGCCAGCGCCTTGCGGCCGCCGATCCTCGATGCGGGCATCAGTTCGGCCATCGAGTGGCAGGCGCAACGCTTTGAAAAACGCACGCAAATTCCCTGTTTAGTCCAAGTGCCGGACAACCTGCCACCGTTGGCCGATGGCAAAGCGATTGGTTTGTTTCGCATCCTGCAGGAGGCGCTGACTAACGTTATGCGCCATGCGCAAGCGCATACTGTCGAGGTGCGCCTGACACTGGAGGCCGGCACCTTATGCCTGACCATCAGCGATGATGGCTGTGGTTTTGTGCAGCCCACCGGGCGGCCCAGCTCTTTTGGTTTAGTCGGCATGCGTGAGCGGGTGCTAATGCTCGGCGGCAGTTTGCAGCTCGACAGTCGCTTGGGCGAGGGTACGACCCTAAGTGCGAGTATCCCGTTCGAACAAGACTTAACGTGAGGAGACCGTAACGTGATTCGGGTATTAGTGGCAGAAGACCACGCCATTGTGCGCGAGGGCATCAAGCAGTTAATTGGTCTGGCCAAAGACCTACAAGTGGTGGGCGAGGCCTGCAACGGCGAACAATTGCTGGAGAACCTGCGTCATATACCCTGCGATGTGGTGTTGTTGGATATTTCTATGCCTGGGGTGAGTGGCCTAGAGGCGATTCCGCGGATTCGCGCGTTGCATAATCCTCCGGCCATTTTGGTGTTGTCGATGCATGACGAGGCGCAAATGGCTGCCCGCGCCCTGAAGATTGGCGCTGCCGGTTATGCCACCAAAGACAGCGACCCGGCCCTGCTGTTGCTGGCGATTCGCAAGGTCGCCGGCGGTGGCCGTTATATCGACCCGGACCTCGCCGATCGGATGGTCTTCGAAGTCGGCCTGACCGACTCGCGTCCCGCCCATGCGCTGTTGTCGGAGCGCGAGTTCTCAGTGTTCGAACGGCTGGTGCAGGGCGCTAGCGTGAATGATATTGCCCAGCAACTGGCCCTCAGCAATAAGACCATCAGCACCCACAAGGCGCGGCTGATGCAGAAGATGAATGCCCATTCGATGGCCGACCTGATGCGCTACGCCATGGAGCACAAGCTGCTCTGAGGCTGACGTTGTGGCGCCGCTCTGCGGCGCAGATCTTCGTTGAGTTGTATGCGCTGCGCTGAACTGAACCTTTGCTGTTATGTGGCTGCGCGCCTGTTCTTGCACTGAGTAAACGTCATCCCTCGAGCACGGAGGCTCAATGATCTTGTAGGGCAATCCCTACAAAGGATCGGCCGCTGGGCTGATAGCAATCTCTCCTCCCCACCGATTTGCCCCGCCGGTTTGTCGTCTTAGTCTGAATGCCACGACAGACAACAAAATAAA
>JBBKVZ010000388.1:0-15138 GCA_037968715.1 Pseudomonas sp. | reverse complement strand
AGTTCGGCGTCAATGTTGTAAGCAATGCGGGTGGCAGGGGTGCGGCTAACTTCAAGTAGGGCGCTAATCTCGTTGTTGATCGAGGCGTTTTCATTTAGGTAGTCGAGACCGACCTGCAACAGGCTTAGCAGGGTGCCGAGAATGAACGCAGCCAGCACGGTGAGGCGTGCCTGCTTGTACGACAGTCGGCGAGTAAGAGGGATTTTCATTTAGGGCGAGCAGGCCTTTTGACTACGCATGTAGAGCGTAGTCCATTCAAAGCAAAGTTAGCTGGCGATGCGCAATGCAGGCTGGCCGTTAATCGGTGCTGTTGGTATTTATGTTGTGGTTGATCATGGGTTGGCTATGTGTGGTGTTGCACTCGTGGATGTGCCAATGGGTGTAGGTTTATTTATGCCGTATTGGCTGGTCACGCCTTAGCGCTGAGTTTGGCCAGAGTGCGTTGCTCGCTAGGGAGTATGTCGGTCACGCTGGGGCGCTCCTTTATGCGTAGCAGTAGTGCGGCCAGTGCAGGCCAGCGCTGGCTGTCGAGGTGTTCGCCGCCGTGCTCAAGGTTGATCAGCTGACAAGCAAAGGCGAGGTCGGCCATGCTCAGGGTGTTCGCGACGAAATAATCAGCATCGCCGAGGAGGTTTTCTAAGTAGTCAAAGTGCGCAGGCAATTTGTTGTGCAGTGCATTTTGTACTGCTGTCTCATCGCACGGCTGGTTCATGGTCGGTTTGAGTACCCGGTTACGAAACACGGCAAAGGTGGTGAGCGGTGCAAGTTCGTAATCGGCGTATTTTTCCAGCCAGCGAATCTGTGCGCGCTGTGCTGGATTTTGACCATATAGAGGTGCTAATTCGGGGTGCTTCTCTTCAAGGTACTGGCAGATCACGCTGGAGTCAGCCATGGCCAGGTCATGGTCTTTTAGCGCTGGAATACGGCCCAGTGGGCTAAGCTCGCGATACCACTGTGGCTGGCCGAAAGGGGTAATAATTTCAAGTTGGTACTCCAGACCTTTTTCCGCCAGAAACACCCGTAGTTTGCGCACAAAGGGGGAGAGTGGGGCGCCGTAAACAGTCAAGCTCATGCAGCAATCCTCGTGTGTGGCTTTAACGAATGATGGGGTTAAAAGCTCTTTTTCTTCCAGTCTTCATCGTCGTCCAGTGACTTAAGTCCCTCGGTCAGCTGGTTTTCCTCATCGGCCACTGGTTTGCTGTTTTCTAACACCATGGTATTAGCACGCTCCAGCTGGGCTTCCATTTGTGTCAGTTGGCTCTGATATTTTCCCGGTTCGGGTTGTTTGCGCAGGTATTGCACGCCGCGCTCAAAGGCCAAGCGGGCTTGGCCTGGTTGCGCGCCTTGCAGTGCTTGTTGGCCAAGGCTGTTAAAGAAGTCGATGTGCAGTAGGGTCAGCATATGCTGGATCTCTTTGCCCCAGTGCTTGGCTTCATTGGCTTGCATAAGGCCGTCTTGAGCGGCACGAGAAATCTGACTGTGAAGGTTCTCTAAAATGAAGCGCACCTCTTTGGCCTTAGCTTCATTGTGAATCGGTTGTGCGGGGTTACTGACCGGGATTTTTTCATTCTTGCTGGCCAGTTCGCGTAATTCGCTGATCCGCGTGCGCAGCGCGTTGTCGGTTTTGTTCAGAAGTAACAGGCGGTCGCTGAATTGCAGTTCAAAGTTGGTCAGTAATAGTTTTAGGGCTGGTGTCATTAGCTGGCCAGGCAGGCTCTCGGACACTTCACGGCTGCGGCGCACTCGGTCATTTAGGTCGGCACGCAGGCGGGCCTTTTCCAGCTTGCTGTTTTCCAGCATATGGTTGATGTAAACGATGGCTATCAGAATAGCGATGCCGGTTCCGATCAATAAAGTAATGACAATTGGCGACACCGTTAGAGCCTCATGCAAATGGGTTGTCTGGAGTGTAGTACCTTCGCTGTATTGCTCATAGTAGTGTCATGCGTTATGCCTGCAAGTGCTTGTTTTGAAAAAACTTTGCATTGAGGGTTGACGATTGTTGGTAGGCTCAATAGAATGCGCGCACTCTTCAGCAGTAAGCCAAAAACTTAAAGCGAGAGACGGAAATAGCTGATGAAAAAGGCTATGCAACTTCCGAGCAGTGTCCCCTTCGTCTAGTGGCCTAGGACACCGCCCTTTCACGGCGGTAACAGGGGTTCGAGTCCCCTAGGGGACGCCATATATGCGGGAATAGCTCAGTTGGTAGAGCACGACCTTGCCAAGGTCGGGGTCGCGAGTTCGAGTCTCGTTTCCCGCTCCAAATTAACAAAAACGCCGCTCTCTGAGCGGCGTTTTTGTTTGTGCGTTTTTTAAGCCATAAAAAAGCCCGCTGGTTTGCTCAGCGGGCTAGTGGCAGTTCGAGCTGTTACGTGAACAGCTGGCGAGGTCTGCGTTGTTTAATGCTTGGGGCTCTCTGCAGGCAAGGCCAGCAGTTGTTTTTCACGGTTCCAGTCAAACGGCTCATCGTTTTGTTCGGCCTCATAGCGGCGCTCGTCGAGGGCTTGGAACAGTTGAATCTCTTCATCTGGCATGTAATGCAGGCAATCACCGGCAAAGAACCACAACAGATCGCGCGGAATCAGATGAGATATCTGCGGATAGCGCTGAATAGTCTGGCAAATCAACTCTTGGCCCAGATACAGGCTGTCTTCGGGCGATTCGGGTAATTGCGTGAGCAATTCATCAAAGCGCTCCATAAACAGTGCGTGGTTCTCTTCAGGTATTTGTTCGGCCTCGCCAACTGCCACCAAAATACTGCGCAGGTGGACGAGCAGGGCGAGGTGATGGTCGATATGTGAATTAGCCATGCTGCAGATCCTCAAGGGCAAAACGGGCGCGCCAGTATAAGGCGGTGGGCGCCCGCTGTGTCATTAACGGATTTTGCCGGTGCTGAGCGTCAGTTCCTCTTTGCTGAAGTCGTCAACATCAATGACCTTGCGCCGCGCCGCTTCGGCGAGGTGCAGGGTCTGCGCTTCTTCGTCACTTAGTCTGCCAGCGGCAAGCGCTGCATCAATTACATTCTCGCCTGCGGCCACAGGTATTTGTCCTGCTTTGAGCGCGAGGTGCAGTTTTTTCTGCAGTGGCTGGCTGGCACTAATGAGGTTGTAGGCATGCTGGAGAACGCCCACCGAGTCGCTCTCTGCTTGCGGGCGGTAGCAGCCAGCGAGCAGCGCTTCTAATGCCGGATCGCCGCTAGGGCGACCGAGTATCGCGGCGACTTCGGCATCCAATGCATCCGAAGGTCCCTTATGGCGGCGACCCAATGGCAGCACCACTACGCGCAGTAGGCCGCCGATAACGCGGTTAGGGAAGTTGTCGAGTAGCTCATCAAGTGCTCGCTCGGCTTGCGACAAGCTTTCCTCAAGCGCCCAGCGCACGCAAGGACGCAGGTAATCAGGGGCGTCGAGGTCGTGATAACGCTTGAGCGCCGCGCTGGCCAGATACAGATGGCTGAGTACATCACCCAGTCGTGCGGAGAGGCGCTCGCGGCGTTTAAGTTCGCCGCCGAGTAGCATCATGCTGCAATCTGCGAGTACCGCGAAAGATGCCGCAAGGCGATTCAGTGCGCGAAAGTAGGGGCGGCTAAGTTGGTCGCCGGGCACCTTGGCAAAACCACCCAAGGTTAGGCCGAGGAGCAAGCTGCTGGCGCAGTTGCTGACGGCAAAGCCAATGTGTTGCATGAGCAATTGGTCGAACTCGAGTAATGCCTGATCGTGGTCTTCACGTCCGGCCAGGGCCATTTCCTTGAGCACGTACGGATGGCAACGAATGGCGCCTTGGCCAAAGATCATCAGGTTGCGCGAAAGGATATTGGCACCTTCCACGGTAATGAAGATCGGCGCAGCCTGCCATGAACGCGCTAGGTAGTTGTTTGGCCCGGTGATGATGCCTTTGCCACCATGTACATCCATGGCGTGGCTGATGCACTCGCGGCCGCGCTCGGTGAGGTGGTATTTGAGGATGGCCGACAGCACCGAGGGTTTTTCACCCAGGTCCACGGCATTGGCAGTGAGGATGCGCGCGCTGTCCATTAGCCAAGCGTTGCCGCCGATGCGCGCAAGAGCCTCCTGAATCCCTTCGAAGGCCGACAGCGGCACGTTGAACTGTTCGCGGATCTGCGCGTATTGACCGGTGACTAAGCTGGTGAACTTGGCTGCGCCAGTGCCGACTGCCGGCAGTGAGATGGAGCGTCCCACCGACAGGCAGTTCATCAGCATCATCCAGCCCTTGCCGAGCATGTCCTGGCCGCCAATTAAGAATTCCAGCGGAATAAACACGTCTTTGCCCGAGTTGGGCCCGTTCATGAACGCAGCGCCGAGTGGCAGATGACGGCGGCCAATCTCAACTCCGGGAGTGTCGGTGGGCACTAGGGCCAAGCTGATGCCCAGGTCTTCTTCTTCGCCCAGTAGGTGATCAGGGTCGTAGGCCTTGAAGGCCAAGCCGAGCAGGGTCGCCACCGGGCTGAGGGTGATATAGCGTTTTTCCCAGGTTAGGCTCAGGCCGAGCACTTCTTTGCCCTGCCACTGGCCTTTGCAGATAATCCCGACATCCGGCATTGCACCCGCATCGGAGCCAGCCAGCGGGCCAGTCAGGGCAAAGCAGGGGATGTCATCGCCGCAGGCTAAGCGCGGCAGATAGTGTTGGCGCTGCTCGTCGGTGCCGTAATGCAGGAGTAATTCAGCTGGGCCGAGAGAGTTGGGCACCATTACGGTGGATGCTAGGTCGCCGCTGCGGGTGGCCAGTTTCATGGCAATTTGCGAGTGAGCGTAGGCCGAGAAGCCTTTACCGCCGTATTGCTTAGGAATAATCAGGGCGAAGAAGCCGTGCTGCTTGATATGTGCCCAAGCCGCAGGTGGCAAGTCGAGCGTCTGGCCAACTTCAAAATCGTTGACCATCGCGCAAAGCTCTTCAGTCGGGCCGTCGAGGAACGCTTGTTCTTCTTCGCTGAGCTGGGCTTTCGGGTAGGCCAGTAGTGTGTTCCAGTCGGGGCGACCGCTAAACAGCTCGCCATCCCACCAGACAGTGCCAGCTTCAATGGCATCGCGCTCGGTGGCGGACATCGGCGGTAACACGCGCTTAAACCAAGCAAACAGCGGCCCACTGATCAGCGTGCGGCGTTGCTTGGGTAGCGCCAGTGGCAGGGCTACGCCGAACCAGAGAATCCAGAGAACTGCCAGTAGCCATAACGGTGGGTGGGCAAATGCAGCCAATAGCAGCAAGTATCCCGCAACGGCTGCGAGGGCGGTTGTGGGGGCGGTGCGCCGGTGTGCCAAGAAGGCGCAACCGATAACCAGAGTCAGTAACCAGATAGCGAGCATGCATAATTCTCCATAATAGTTGCCTGCGATTGCCGGTCGGCATGGGCGCGCACATCAACGGCAGTGCCTTGCAGCACCGCTAGTAACTGCGCGCGAATTGCTCCGCTGCTTCAGGCTCGATGCTAGTCAATAGTGTAGTTCGCGCTCATTCGCTTGTGCTCGGGGGCTCTCTCTATTGCATATTGGGAGAGTTGTTGCGCGAATGACTGAGCTTCAACCATCAGCCCCTTAGTTGACAGCGCGATGTCGCTAGAGTTCGGCAGTTTCACGGGGCGCACATTGCGGCGGGGTTTAAGCGTGGCGCTTTAGGCTTTATGAAAACGCTGCTGGAAGAGTTTGTTCTTGTTTTGCGGCGCGGTATTTTCTAGGTGCAGGAGCACATGCTTGCAATTAGGTCGGCGCACCCCAACTTATATAATCCCCCCTTTTTTTTGGCGCACGCATTCATGAGCTCTGCTCTGTCCATTCGACAGCTAACCAAAACCTACGGTAATGGTTTTCAAGCCCTTAAAGGCATTGACCTCGATGTGGCTGAAGGCGATTTTTTTGCCTTGCTCGGGCCCAATGGCGCCGGCAAGTCCACCACCATTGGCATTCTTTCTACCTTGGTGAACAAATCCAGTGGCTCGGTGAATATCTTTGGCCATGACTTGGATAGTTCACCCGCACAGCTCAAGCGTTGTTTGGGCGTGGTGCCACAAGAGTTCAACTTCAATCAGTTCGAGAAAGCCTTCGATATTCTCACTACGCAGGCCGGTTATTACGGTATACCGCTGAAAGTAGCGCGCGTGCGGGCCGAGCAATACCTGACCCAGTTGGGTTTGTGGGACAAGCGCGATGTGCCGTCACGCATGCTCTCGGGCGGGATGAAACGGCGTTTGATGATCGCTCGCGCGCTGGTGCATGAGCCGCGCTTGTTGATTCTCGATGAGCCGACTGCTGGGGTAGATATCGAACTGCGCCGTTCCATGTGGAGCTTTCTCAGTGAGCTGAATGCGGCGGGCACCACAATCATTCTGACCACTCATTACCTTGAGGAGGCGGAGCAGCTGTGCCGCAACATTGCCATTATTGACCACGGGCGAATTGTCGAAAATACCAGCATGCGCGCGCTACTGAGCACCTTGCATGTGGAGACTTTTTTGCTCGACCTGAAGTGCTCACAATTGCTGGTTCCGCAATTGAATGGTTACCCGGCGCAGTTGCTGGATGCGCAAACACTGGAGGTGCAAGTCGATAAAAACCAAGGCATCACCGATCTATTTGCCCAGCTGGCCGCTGCACAGATAGAGGTGTTGAGCTTGCGCAGCAAAAGTAATCGGTTGGAAGAGTTGTTCGTCTCTTTGGTTGCGAAAAACTTGAAGCAGGAGGCGGTATGAGTTCGCTTTTCAACAATGCCGAGCTGCGGCCTAATCTGATTGCCCTGCAAACAATCGTGCAGCGTGAAATACGTCGTTTTACTCGAATATGGCCGCAAACATTGCTACCACCAGCGATCAGCATGGCGCTGTATTTCGTGATCTTTGGCAATTTGATTGGCCGCCAAATTGGCGATCTAGATGGCTTTAGCTACATGGACTACATCGTGCCGGGGTTGATCATGATGTCAGTGATTACCAACTCATATAGCAACGTAGTGTCGAGTTTTTTCAGCAGTAAATTTCAGCGCTCGGTGGAGGAGTTGCTGGTGTCGCCGGTGTCGCCCCATGTGATCTTGACCGGCTATGTGCTGGGTGGTGTGGTGCGTGGTTTAGCCGTGGCGGTGATCGTCGGTGCGTTGTCATTATTGTTTACCGACCTTCATGTGCAGCACCCGGGAATAATGATCTTGGTAATTACCCTAACGGCGTGCATTTTTGCGTTGGGTGGCTTTATCAATGCTGTGTATGCGCGCAATTTCGATGATATTTCGATTATTCCAACCTTCGTATTAACGCCGTTAACCTATTTGGGTGGGGTGTTTTATTCGATTCACATGTTGCCGCCGTTTTGGCAAACGGTATCGCTGGCCAATCCGATTTTGCATATGGTCAACGCCTTTCGTTACGGGATTTTGGGTGTTTCCGATCTGAATATAAGCGTCGCCATTGGCTTGATGCTGCTGACTGCGGTACTGCTGTATTGGCAGTGCATTCGTCTGCTGGTCAGTGGCCGCGGCATGCGTCAGTAACGCCGGTCTGTTTTCGGCGCGGTGAATACTGCGCCGCGCTGAAAATCGCCGAAAAATTGGATACAATCGCGGTTTGTTTTAACTTGGATTCTGTCAATGCATCCCGCCGCTGAACACTCACCGCTGGGTAAAACCAGTGAGTATGTCGCTACCTACACGCCCGCCTTGCTCTATCCCATTCCCCGTGCGACTAAGTGGGCTGAACTGGGTCTGAGCGCGCAGACCCTGCCGTATCAAGGTGTTGATCTGTGGAATTGCTACGAGCTGTCGTGGCTGACGCCATCGGGCAAGCCGGTGGTGGCCATTGGCGAGTTTAGCTTTTTGGCCGACTCACCGAATATCATCGAGTCGAAGTCCTTCAAGCTGTATCTCAACTCGCTTAACCAGAGCATTTTCACCTCGTCCAGTGAACTGGCAGTCGTGCTGCAACGCGATCTGTCGTTGGTTTCTGGTGCGCCAGTGGGGGTGCGAGTGCGTGGTTTGGCTGAGGTTGAACGCGAGGGCGTCGCCTGTTTGCCAGGCGTGTGCATCGATGAACTGGACGTGGTGATTGACGACTACAACCAGCCGCAACCTGAACTGCTGCGTTGCGAGCCTGAGCGGGTGATTAGCGAGTCGTTGCACAGCCATCTATTGCGTTCCAACTGTCCGGTAACCGGTCAGCCAGACTGGGGCAGTGTGGTGGTTGAGTATTCTGGCGCCGCGTTGGATCACGGTAGCTTTTTACGTTATTTGGTCAGTTTTCGCCAGCATGCCGACTTTCACGAGCAGTGTGTCGAGCGCATTTTTCTTGATTTGCAGCGCCTATTAAAACCGCAAGCCTTAACGGTTTATGCGCGTTATTTACGCCGTGGCGGTTTAGATATTAATCCGTATCGGAGCATGTCCGCCGTGCAGGCGGACAATCGGCGTCTCGTGCGACAGTAAATCTGCCTGCAGAGGGTGCTTTAGATGCCCATATTGCCCAGGCTTTGCACGATGCTGCGCAGGGTTGCGGCAACTGTTGGATGCTCAACTTCAAAGCGCTCGACCGCAAGGTTAACGCCGTCGGTCAATGAGGCGTCGGCTGTATTGCCAGCGCCGAGTGCCAGTTGCTGGTCGATCTCAAGCAGCAGTGTGCTCAACTCCTCGCGCTCAGCATCATTGAGGGGTGGCTGTTGGGTCAGTTGATTGCGCAGTTCTTGCAGTTGCTCTTGTAGACGTGCGGGCATAACGGTCTCCTAGGGAGAAGTTTAAGTACTTGCAGTTTAAGGGTGGCAGATCGCTCTGCCTGTTTGTAGATTAAGCCAAACGCGGCACTCTTGTCTGATTCGAGTCAAGACTGCAATCATTGTGCTTAGCGCTCTTTGCGTGATTGCGCGGCATCGCGAGGCTTTGCCAGCGTTATACTGAGCAACAAAACTGTCCGGCCGCATGGCTGACGTATGATCAAAGCGGAGTATATGACTATGGCTGCAAGTGCAGAAAATTGGGCTCGGATGCTGGGTAAGTTATTTGTCTGTGCTGGGGTGGCCATGCTGCCTGTGCTGGCGCAAGCCGCCACTGAAGATGATCCGTGGGAGAGCTTCAATCGGCCAGTTTTTACCTTTAACGATACCTTAGACACCTATGCGTTAAAGCCCTTGGCACAAGGCTATCAAGCCGTTACACCGCAGTTTCTTGAAGACGGCATCCACAATATGTTCAGCAATGTTGGCGATGTCGGCAACTTGGCGAACAATCTGTTGCAAGGCAAAGTACATGCGGCGGGCGTTGATACCAGCCGTTTGATCTTCAATACCACTTTCGGCTTGCTCGGTTTCTTTGATGTGGCCAGCAAGATGGACCTGCGCAAGAGTGATGAAGATTTCGGGCAAACATTTGGTGTGTGGGGCGTGAGCAGTGGCCCGTATCTGGTCTTGCCACTGTTGGGGCCAAGCAGTGGCCGCGATGCTGTGAGCAAGATTCCTGACAGCTTGCTGCAAATGTACCCGTACATTGCCGATGTTCCGGCGCGTAACAGCATTCATGGTCTGGATGTGGTCGATACCCGCGCTAGCTTGTTGTCGGTGGAGAAGCTGATTAGAGGCGATAAGTACGTATTTATTCGCAACGCTTACTTGCAAAATCGCGAGTTTAAAGTGACCGATGGCCAAGTAGTCGACGACTTCTAAACGCTATAAACGCACGGCTGGCGGCGAGTATTTCGATGGCGCCGCAGTCGCCTGTGTAGCTGCACCGCCCCTAAGGGCGGTGCATTTTGAAGCGATTTTCTGGGCTGATCTGGAAGTAGTCCGCCGCGCCGCCACCACGCAAAATCGGTTCGGCTGCCGCGGTGTCGTAGATACCGTCTTGCAGCAGTGTTTTGGCGATATGTACGGCCACCACCTCACCGAGAATCAGCCAGGTTGGCAGCAGGCTTTGCTCCACGTTCTGCAATTGCACAATTTGCGTTAGCTTGCACTCGAACGATACGGGGCTCTCCAGCACCCGTGGCACGCTGATCACTCGCGAAGCAGCGGCAGTCAGTTGGCTGAGCGCAAATTCATCGACCTGTGGCGCCACAGCCGCGCTGCTTTGATTCATCGCCTCGGCCAGTGCGCGAGTCGCCAAGTTCCAAGAAAACTCCCCAGTTTGCTCAATGTTATTGAGGCTGTCCTTGCGCCCCACACTGGCAAAGCCAATGATCGGTGGGTGGTAATTGAATGCATTGAAAAAACTGTATGGGGCCAGATTCAATAGGCCCTGTGCGTCTTTCGAGCCGATCCAGCCGATGGGCCGTGGACCGACGATGGCGTTGAACGGGTCGTGGGGCAGGCCGTGGCCTTGTGCGGGTTCGTAGTAATACATGTCGGCGTGCATTGAACGTTCTCCGCTCGGCAGTCTCAGATGTTCGGTACGCCGCAATGTGCGCCCAGTTAGCTATTGCTCAAGTGTGTTGCAAGGAGAGTCTTTTGCCTGCAGTTTTTTTCTCTAAAAGCGTGCGTTTGGCCCTAACGCTGTTGACCGCCGGCGTCTCTACGGCAGTGTTTGCTTGCCCGGCCGGACAGTCGCAAGTGTGCGTGGTCAGCTGTTTCTGTGCGCCCGGAACTCAGGAGGAGGTGGGGGCACTCTTCGATAATGTCAGCCTGCTGGCGTCGGCAGGCCTGGAAACTTGGTTGTTGCAGTCGCAGCGTTCGGCGTTGGCGGGCGAGGTGCAGAGCATCCCTCTGCATATTCGCGCGCAACTCGAACCTTACTATGACGTGTTGGTGCTCGACTCGGTGCGCTACAAGGTCGGTGACGACACGCAATTAAACGCAGCGAATACCATGCTGCAAAACCCGGATGTGAATGCGGTAACGCTGCTGGATGTGATCGTGTTTCGTAACGCTGCCGACGCGCAGAGCAATATCGCCCTTTGGGCCCATGAGCTCAAGCACGTGCAGCAGTATCTAGAATGGGGGGCGAATGGCTTTGCCGCGCGTTATACCCGCGACTACCGCCTCGTTGAAGCCCCCGCGTATGCCATGCAAAGTCAGGTGACTCGCGCGCTGCGCGCCAGTGCCACGCCGCCAGCGCCGCCGATTAAACCGTAAATACTGACCCTGAGTGCGGGTAGCGCTTTGGTTGCTGGCGCACTGTTGCTGGTGGGCCGAGGTGCGCGCGCAGGAATATATTTAGAGCGCTGGTTGGTAACGGTAAACACGCTTGAAATGCCCATTCTTAAAGGTTTCGTGCGGGTGCGCATGCTGGTAAATAGAGCATGTTGAGACGGGCTTTCTGGGGTTTTGTATACAAAAAGCTGGTCAAGTGGTCAATTTGTTGTCTACATTGTCGACACAACAAAAACCGGAGACTTTCGCCATGCCAACGTCCGCCGCAACCCCCAGTACTACGCAGCGCCCAGAAGATGAGAATTTAGGCCTATTAGCCAATTTGGCTTACGGACTGCAGCATGTGCTAACCATGTACGGCGGGATTGTTGCCGTGCCGCTGATTATCGGTCAGGCCGTCGGCCTGTCCCCCAGTGAAATTGGCGTGCTGATTGCCGCCTCGTTATTTGTCGGTGGCTTAGCCACCTTGTTGCAGACCATTGGCGTGCCGTTTTTCGGTTGCCAATTGCCCTTGGTGCAAGGCGTTTCATTCGCCGGTGTGGCGACCATGATTGCCATCGGCACCAGCAGCAGCGGTGGTGGCCTACCGGCTATTTTTGGTGCGGTGATAGTTGCGGCCTTGATTGGCTTGTTGATCACGCCGTTTTTTTCCAAGGTGATTAAATACTTTCCGCCGCTGGTTTCTGGAATCGTGATTACCACCATCGGTTTGACCCTCATCCCAGTTGCTGCATTTTGGGCCATGGGCGGTAATCCCCACGCGGAAGACTTCGGCAGCATGGCGAATATCGGCTTGGCCGCGAGCACATTGGTGATCGTCTTATTACTGAGCAAACTGGGTAATGCGGCCATTTCACGCTTGTCGATCTTGCTCTCGATGGTGTTGGGTACGCTGATTGCCGTAGCGCTGGGCATGGCGGATTTTTCTGATGTGGCTAATGGGCCACTGGTGGCTTTGCCAACCCCGTTTCATTTTGGCCTGCCGACTTTTCAAGTGGCGGCGATCATCTCGATGCTGATCGTGATTTTGGTCACCATGGTCGAAACGTCGGCGGATATTCTGGCCGTGGGCGACATTGTGGACACCAAAGTCGATGCCCAGCGCCTGGGTAATGGCCTGCGTGCCGACATGATTTCCAGCATGCTGGCGCCCTTGTTTGGCTCCTTCACGCAAAGCGCTTTCGCGCAGAACGTCGGCTTGGTGGCGGTCACCGGGGTTAAAAGCCGTTATGTGGTGGCCACCGGTGGCCTGATTTTGGTCACGCTCGGCTTGCTGCCCGTGATGGGCCGGGTGGTCGCGACTGTGCCGACGGCGGTGCTCGGTGGGGCTGGGTTGATCTTGTTTGGCACGGTGGCGGCCAGTGGTATTCGCACTCTGTCCAAGGTCGATTACCGCAACAACATGAACTTGATCATCGTGGCCACCTCCATTGGCTTTGGCATGATCCCGATTGCCGCGCCGACCTTCTACGAGCACTTCCCGAACTGGTTCGCGACCATTTTCCACTCCGGGATCAGCTCGGCGGCGATCATGGCCATTCTGCTCAACCTACTGTTTAACCACTTCACCTCGGGCAATTCGGATCAGCAATCGGTATTCGTCGCGGGCACCGAACGTACCTTGTGTCATCAGGATATTGCCGCACTGAATGACGGTGACCATTTTATTGACGGCAAACTCTACGACGCCAGCGGGCTTGAAGTGCCCCTAGTGGTTGAAGCTGAGCACGCACCACTGCCCACTAAAAGCACTGCGCCAGTGCGCAAGTCGGCGCATAGCCACTAGCGCTGCGGTAACCTGGCTGCCTGCTGGGGCCAGCGAGTAAATCGCCGGTGCCGCACACTGGTTAAGCCGGTGTTAGGTGCAAACCAAAGGCCAACCGAGAGGTTGGCCTTTTTTATGCTTGGTTTATCGTGAGCAACTGCCGGCTTGACGTAATGTGTGCAGCTTATGGCAGCATACGAATACCCTTAGGCTTAGGTTTTTGCGCGCATAGCGGCGCAAACGTGCGCAGTTTTCTGGGGTTTGCTGTCGCGCCTTCTACACTTCTGTAAATATTTAATAGAGAAGGAACGCTGTTTATGGTGTTTGCTGTTGCTCAAGAAAGCCTGCAAGCATGTTATGCGCTCACGGTCGCGTTGCCCGTGAGCAGTCAATTCGCGGCGCGGATAATCATTCTTAATTGCCTATGAAAAAACCACTCCTGGCCTCATTAACCAGTGTCATTGACCTGTTGTTGGACGCGGTCTGCGTGGTGGATGCCAATGGTTGTGTAGTGTTTGCTAGCGCTGCGTGCGAGCGTATTTTTGGCTATACGCCAGAGGAAATGCGCGGCAAAGCCCTGATCGATATGGTGGTTGCCGAGGATGTGGCAAAAACCCTGGCGACGGCTAAAGAGGTCATGTCTGGGCAGCCCAAGCAACACTTTGAGAATCGTTATTGGCGCAAAGATGGTCGCGTGGTGCATATCATGTGGTCGGCATGTTGGTCGGAGGCCGATCAACTGCGCATTGGCGTGGCGCGTGATGTCAGCGAGTTAAAGCAGGCGCAGGCACTGCAGTCCGCGATTTACTCGATTTCCGAAGCGGCGCATTCGGCCAAAGATCTACTCGCCCTGTTTCAACAAATTCATCAAATTATCGACAAGCTACTGCCCGCACGCGGCTTTTATGTTGGGCTGTGCGACGTACAAACTGATCAGTTGAATTTCCCTTATCGCTTCGAAGCCTATGATGAGAGTTCTGGTGCGTATGACTCCTCAACCAGCATCTGCCTCGAGGTGGTGCGCAGTGGTCAACCGTTATTATTGACGCCAGAGACCCCGAACAGCGCTTTGGACACCTTATCCACGAACGTCGATGTCAGTGTTTTTTGCTGGTTGGGCGTACCGCTGTACTCAAGGGAAGGCATTATTGGGGCGTTGGTGTTGAAGGGGCATGTGGGCAGTGTGCTGTACACCAAAAAACACTTAGAGCTTTTGCAGTTTGTCGCCAGTCAGGTGGTAACCGCCATTGAACGCAAGAGTTTGTATGCCCGCTTACAGCACATGGCGCAGTACGACGAACTAACCGGCTTGCCCAATCGGACCGTTTTGTATGACCGCTTGAACGTTGCCCTGGCCAAGGGCAAACGCAGTGGCGAAAGGGTGTGTGTGATTTTTCTGGATTTAAACAAGTTTAAGCAGATCAACGATTCGTACGGGCATGCCGTCGGTGATTTGCTGCTGCAGGAAGTGGCGATTCGCCTTAAGCAATCGGTGCGCGACGGCGATACAGTCGCGCGCATTGGTGGCGATGAGTTTGTCATGCTGCTGGAGAGTGTTCAGCAGACCGAAACGGCCCTGCGGGTTGTCGAAGAAATCCGCTTCGCCTTGAGCCATCCCATGGATCTTGACGGGCATACCTTACGCATCCTGCCGAGTATTGGTATTGCCCACTACCCGGAACATGGTGATGGCATCGCGCAGCTGCTCAAATATGCCGATGATGCGATGTATGCCGATAAACACGGCGACAAAACCTAAGCCCAGCGCAATAACCACACAGTGCATGCAGCTCTGTAGCGCTACATAGGCATAAAAAAAGCTATGTCCCCATTACGTATTGAGCGCAAAACCTAGGGTGGGCTTTAGCCCACCAGGCTCTTATCCCGCGCGGGTGGGCCAAAGCCCACCCTACAAAGTAGGGCCTGCAACACTCAAAAATAGACCACTACACGCTGAGCTCGATCGAGTAGGGTGGCCTCAGGAGCGCAGCGAACAGCCCACCGTTGCTGTGGATTCGATGCAGCGGCTTTGGTGGGCTGCCGCTATGCGGCGAGGCCGCCCTGCAAATGCGCTACTCAACACATAGCTGGTACACAAGCATAAAAAGGCCAACCTCGCGGTTGGCCTTTTTATGTTTAGGTGTGCTGCTGCGCGGCCGGGCTGTTTTACGGCGAGCCGAATAACTTGTTTTTATGGCAGCTTGGAGGCGACGCCTTCGACGAAGTAGTTCATTTTATTCAGCTCTTCGTCGCTGATTGTTTGCCCAGCGGCGACGCGGGTTTTGCCGTCTTGGTCGACAATCGGGC
>JBBKVZ010000387.1:0-6562 GCA_037968715.1 Pseudomonas sp. | reverse complement strand
ATCTGCAGCGGCGAGTAACCGAGGCTGTGAAAATGCAGCACCACCAACATGCGCAAGGCGCCATCGGTGAGGGTGAAGGCCCAATAATTGCCGGTCACCAACAAGTATTGACGAACTTCAGGAGAGAGCTGCGCAAGCATAGGGAGGTCCTGCGTAGGGTGGAAAACTGCGAAGTATTTTCCACCGCAAACTATCGAATGAGAAATGCCTGACGACAGCTAAGAGGTGAACTGCTCGCTGGGCGCGGCGGCTTTGCGGTAAGCGTGATGGCCTTGCGGGCGACCGAGAACTGGCGGCCTCTTCGCTGCGCTCAGGAGACCACCCTACATTCCCTAACCCGCTAAACCCACCAAACGTGCCAGCTCAACCGTGCGGTTGGCGTAGGCCCATTCGTTGTCGTACCAGGCGTAAATTTTCACCTGGGTGCCATTAATGACCATGGTCGACAGCGCGTCGATAATCGACGAGCGCGGGTCGGTGCGGTAGTCGATGGACACCAGCGGGCGCTCCTCATAACCGAGAATACCGGCCATAGGGCCGTCGGCTGCGGCTTTGAGCAGGGCATTCACCTCCTCCACTGTGGTCGCCTGCGCAACCTCAAACACACAGTCGGTCAGCGAGGCGTTAGCCAGTGGCACTCGCACCGCATGGCCATTGAGCTTGCCGCGCAGCTCCGGGAATATCTCGGCAATCGCGGTGGCCGAACCGGTGCTGGTGGGGATCAAGCTCATGCTCGCCGCCCGTGCACGGCGCAAGTCTTTATGCGGCTGATCGAGAAGGCTCTGCGTGTTGGTCAGATCATGGATGGTAGTGATCGAGCCGTGGCGAATGCGCAGATGCTCGTGGATCACCTTAACCACAGGCGCCAAGCAATTGGTGGTGCACGACGCCGCCGTGACAATGCGGTGCTGCGCCGGATCGAACAAATCCTGGTTCACCCCCAGCACTATGTTCAAAGCCCCGGCCTCTTTCACCGGCGCACTGACCACCACGCGCTTTACACCTTGTTCGAGATAACCCTGCAGCACGGCCACAGTTTTCATCTTGCCGCTGGCCTCAATGACCAGGTCGCAGCCCGACCAATCGTTGTCGGCGATGGCCTTGTTAGCCGTCACTTTAATCGACTTGCCCTCGATCACCAGGTTCTCGCCATGGCTCGTGGCGGCATGCTGCCAGCGCCCGTGCACCGAGTCGAAATTAAGTAAATGTGCATAGGTGGCCGCGTCGGCGGCGGGGTCGTTAATCTGCACGAATTCAAACTCCGGCCAGCCCCAAGCCGCGCGCAGAGCCAGACGACCGATACGGCCAAAACCATTGATACCCACTTTAATCGTCATGCGCCTACTCCTTAAATTGCATTCTGGTTAACGCGTTTGGACAACTGTTCAGCTGACTCTTTACGCTCGGAATAACGGTCGACCAAATAATCTGTACGCTCGCGCAGCAGCAAAGTGAACTTCACCAGCTCCTCCATCACGTCCACTACCCGATCGTAATAGGCCGAAGGCTGCATGCGCCCAGCCGCATCAAATTCGAGGAAGGCCTTGGCCACCGACGACTGATTAGGGATGGTAAACATGCGCATCCAGCGCCCTAAAATGCGCATTTGGTTGAGTGCATTGAACGATTGTGAGCCGCCCGACACCTGCATCAGCGCCAAGGTTTTGCCTTGGGTCGGACGCACCGCGCCCATGCTTAGGGGAATCCAGTCGATCTGCGCTTTGAACACCCCAGTCATCGCCCCGTGCCGCTCGGGCGAGCACCAAACCATGCCCTCTGACCAGAGCACCAGCTCGCGCAGTTCCTGCACCTTGGGGTGGCTATCCGGAGCATCGTCCGGCTGCGGCAAGCCGCTGGGGTTGAAGATGCGCGCCTCGGCGCCCAACGCCGTTAGCAAGCGCGCGGCCTCCTCGGTCAGCAAGCGGCTGAACGAGCGCTCACGATTGGAGCCATACAACAGCAGAATGCGCGGCTTGTGCGCAACTGCCGGCACAGGCAGCGCTGCCACGCTCGGGGCAACCAACAACTGCGCATCGATATTGCTTAAATCACTGAACATAAGGCCTCTGCAAACGCGGTACTAGGCAAGTTAACAACAACTGGCTTGGCGCAATGGGCGCTCGCCCATATTGCCCAAGCGCTCTGCATCGGCTTGCCACAAGGGCAAGTTGCCCGGCTCTACGCAGGCCAAAATCTGCAGCGCCCACGCCGGTAACTGCGGGTGCAGACGATAATAAATCCACTGGCCTTGGCGTCGATCGGCGAGCAGACCGCTGCTGCGCAGCAAGGCCAAGTGGCGGGAAATCTTCGGCTGACTCTCGTCCAGCGCGCAGGTCAGCTCACACACGCACAGCTCGCCTTCACGGGCGATCAGCAAGCTGATGCGGGTGCGGGTTTCATCGGCCAGCGCCTTGAACAGTTCAGTTGGGTTCATCGGCATAGTGTGTACGCTCAAGATGACATATATATGAATAAGCATATATTGACATGCATCAACCGCAGTCACCAACAAAAGCACACACTGAAGTGCTTAAACAGGAGGCTATGCATTGCAACTCTTCGAGTGGCTGAACGCGCAATTGCTGCGTATGGACTGGCTGAACTGGCTGGTGCGGCTATTAGTGGAAGACGGCCTGGGCATGAACATGGCCAGTCGGGTCGGTGCCAGCCTGCATTTTTTCATCTACGACGTGCTGAAAATTTTTATCCTGCTGGCCGTGCTGATCTTCAGCATCTCGTGGGTGCAAAGCTATTTCCCGCCAGAACGCACGCGGCGAATTCTCGGCAACCTGAGCGGCGTTAAGGCCCGGCTTGTGGCGGCGCTGCTGGGCACCATCACGCCCTTTTGCTCGTGCTCGTCGATCCCGCTGTTTATTGGTTTCACCAGCTCTGGCCTGCCGCTGGGAGTGACCTTTGCCTTTCTGATCTCCTCGCCGCTGGTCGACTTGGCTTCGGTAATTCTCTTGGCGAGCATCTTCAACTGGTCGATTGCCCTGGCCTATGTGCTGGTTGGTTTGCTGTTGGCCGTACTCGGCGGCACGCTAATCGGCCACGCTCGCATGGAGCGTTACGTCGAGGATTTTGTGCTGCACAGCCCGGTGCTCGACCTGCCCCAAGAGCAACTTAGTCGGCGCGAGCGCGCTGAATTTGCCTGGATGCAAGTCAGCGATATTTTTCGCCGCGTGTGGCTGTATGTGCTGATTGGCGTGGGCATTGGTGCGGCCATCCACAACTGGATTCCCGCCGCATGGATCGAGTCGCTGCTGGGCCAAGAGCACTGGTGGTCAGTGCCACTGGCGACCTTGCTCGGTATACCGATGTACGCCGACATCTTTGGCACCCTGCCGATTGCCGAAGCGCTGGTCGGTCAAGGCGTCGGGCTGGGCACCGCACTGGCCTTTATGATGGCCGTTACGGCACTCTCGCTGCCCTCACTGATCATGCTCAAACAGGCGATTAAAGCCCCGCTATTGGGCTTATTTTTCGGCATTGTGGCAATAGGCATCGTGCTGATCGGTTACCTGTTCAACGCCTACGCCTACCTGTTTATCTAAGCTATGTACCCGTTACGTGTTGAGCCCACCCTACAAAATAGGGCCTGCAACACATAACTAGGACATAGCCTTTATCTAACCTGCGGAGCACAACATGATTATCAAAATTCTCGGTTCCGGCTGCAAAAAGTGCATTACCCTCAGCGAAAATACGCAAAGCGCCCTGAGCAGTTTGGGGCTGAGCGCCGAAGTGCTTAAGGTCACCGACATGGCCGCCATCGCCGCTCACGGTGTGATGTCGACCCCGGCATTGGTGATAGACGACAAAGTGCTCTCAGTCGGCAAGGTCCTCAGCAGCGCCGAGATAGCAAAACTGCTCAGTGCCTGAGTAACCCGCCCGGCAGCACTTGCGTATTCTTGCGCTTATTAGCCACTGCGGGCTGCCAGTTGCGCCGAGGCGCGGTAGCATTGGCGAACAGGAGCCATCATGCCCGCGCTTGCCGAATTTCAGGTGTTCGATACCCTCAGCCACTCACGCGCCAAGCTTGAGCGGGGCGCTTCTGTGGGCGATGGCATGGCCGCGGCCATTTGGGCCAACGCCCATGACGCCACCGGTTACAGCACGCCCGGCCATCACACCATCGGTTGTTATTTGGGCGGCGGTTTGGGCACCTTTAGGCGTGACCAACCGAACCACAAAGGCGCCCCTGACAAGCTGTGTATTTTGCCCGCCGAACATCAGTCGGCCTGGGTGATAAATGGCGAGTTACGCTTTATCCACCTGTACTTTGATGCCGAACAATTTGCCCTCAGTAGCCTACGCCTGCTCGACCGTGAGCCGCGCGAAGTTCAGCTGCAAGAGCGCACCTTTATCGATGAGCCACTGCAAAGCGCGCGCTTTCGCGCCCTCAGCCAACTCGACTGGCACGAGCCCGCCGAGCGCCTGTTGTGCTCCAGTTTGGCCAACGCCATTCTCGAGCACAGCGTGCTGCAGCACTGCGGCCGGCGCATTGACCTGCAAGTTAAGGGCGGGCTGGCCAGCTACCAGCGTAAACGCCTGATTGACTACATCGAACAACACCTTGCGCAACCGCTGAGCATCGATGAACTGGCGCAACTGACGGCGCTGTCGTGTTATCACTTTGCGCGCATGTTCAAGCTAAGTTTCGGCATGCCGCCACATCGTTATGTACTCGCCCGCCGCCTAGAGCGTGCCGCGCAATTGCTACGTTGCAGCCATCTGCCCATTGGTGAAATCGCCTTGGCCTGTGGCTTTGCCAGCGCCAGTCACTTGAGCAATCGCTTTCGCGCGCATTATCAGGCCAGCCCCGCACAGTATCGGGCGGCGCTGGGCAGTTAAACCGCACACCCCGCGCAGCTGTGGCAATATTGATGGCTTTGCAGCCGATCAGTAACCCCATGTCGCCACGTTCCCAGCCCTTCACGAGGCACCGCTAATGACTCTGGATATCCTCCAGCTACGTCAGGCTGACTGGCAAGCGGGTATTGACAGCGGCAACCTGCAGCGCGGCATCAGTTATGCCAAGCAAGCGCGCAGCCGGCTGCTGAGTTTGGACAACAACATCCTCGCGGCCTGTTGCGACGGCTCGGCCGGACGGGTTTATCGCCAGCATATTCAGCTCCACCCGCAAGACCACGACTGGCGCGTGAATGGCCGCTGCAGCTGCCCGGTGCGTTATAACTGCAAACATGTGGTTGCCGCCCTACTGACCTTTGCCGCCCAGCAACAGGCCGGCCTGCCCGCACCGCGCTCGACCCTCAACAGCGCTCTGGCAGCCAACCCCAACACTCTGCTGCCAGCCAGCGCGCCAGCGCAGCTTAGGGAGCAGCGCCTCGAAGGCCTGCAACCGCAGCCGCTGCTGACTCTCGGCAGCCAGGTACGCATGCACTTTGACGGCCGCAAAGGGCGCATGCACGAACAGACCCTGCACCGCGCAGCGCTGGCCTTTACCTATCAAGGCGCGCGCACTTTCGGTAAACCGGCCAAAGACATCCTGCTTAAATCAAGCCCCGAGCAGCTGCTGCGCATCATCCGCGACGGCACCGCCGAAGCCGGCCTGCGCAAGCGCTTAGAGCAGACTGGCCTGCAGATAGCCCTGCGCCAAAGCGAGGCCTTGCCCGTTGATGCCGGCGAACACTACGAGTTGCCCAGCGACGGCGCTTGGCTGCGCTTTATGCAGCAGCATTTGCCGCAGTTGCGCGCCGAAGGTTGGCAGATTGATCTACAGCCCGAATTTCACTTTAACCTGCAGGCCATTGACGACTGGTACGCTGAGGTCACTGAAGCGCCTAGCCTTGAGTGGTTTGATTTAGAGCTGGGCATTGAGGTCGACGGGCAGCGCATCAGCCTGCTGCCGATTCTGCTTCAAGCCATTCGCCACAGCCCCGAACTGCTCAACGGCAGCGCCAACGCCCAGCACGACGAACAGGTGCTACTGGTTAAACTGCCGCACAGCGAGCAGCGCGTGGCGCTGCCATTGCAGCGTTTAAAGCCCTTACTGGCCAACCTCGGCGAGCTGTTTCTAGAACACCCCAGCCAACCCGGCGAAGCACCGAAAACCCTGCGCTTAGCACGCGCCGATGCCGCCCGTTTGCACACGCTAAGCCAAGACCCCGCGCTCAGCTGGCAAGGTGGCGAACGCTTGCGCGGCTTTGCGCAGCGCCTGCAACAACTGTCCAGCCAACAGGTACAAGCCCCCGCAGGCTTACTGGCCGAACTGCGCCCCTATCAGTTGCAGGGCTTGGCTTGGATGCAAACCCTGCGCGAGCTGCAAGTGGGTGGCGTGCTGGCCGACGACATGGGCTTAGGCAAAACCCTGCAAACCTTGGCGCATATCCTCGCCGAGAAAAACGCCGGACGCTTAACGCAGCCCGCGCTGATTATTATGCCCACCAGTCTGATCCCCAACTGGCAGGACGAAGCCGCGCGCTTTACCCCGCAGCTCAAGGTGCTGTCCCTGTATGGCAGCAAACGCCAGGCACTGTTTGCGCAGATGGCCGAGCACGACATCATCCTCAGCACCTACGCCCTGCTGCCCCGCGACTTG
>JBBKVZ010000386.1:0-3504 GCA_037968715.1 Pseudomonas sp. | reverse complement strand
TTCAGCGTGTCAGCCATATCGACGTTGTAGTGGGTAGGTGCCCACTCGGCGGTGGGGCCTGCGTAAAAACCATCTTGCTGCCAGAGCAGTTCGCCTTTAACAAACTGGCTTGGCATGCCCGGCAGTTGGTTGTCGGCATACACGGCGTCGTTGTCGAAGCGAAAATCGTTGAGCAAATATTGGCCGCGCAGGGTGAATTGGCCGAGGGTCAGGGTGCTGCCCAATTCGATGCCTTGGTGGATGGTCTGGTCGGCGTTGACCGTGCCCAGCGGATTGCCCTGGGCATCGTTGAGGCTAAGCAACTCGTCGTGTACGCGGCTGTGATAGACGGCCAGATCGACGTCGAGATTGTCCTGCTGCCAGCGCAACCCGGCTTCTAGGGTGTCGGCGGTTTGCGCTTTGTTCGGTGCTTTGATGATGCCACCGGTCATTTCCGCGAAGGTCGGTGGCTCGTAGCTTTGGCTTAAGTTGGCAAACAATTGCAGCGAGTCGCTGTAGTTGTTGAGTACCCCAATGCGGCCGATATGGCCGCTGTAAGTCTCGTTAAAAGAGTCGTTTTGTTTGATGCACTTGAAGGTTACGAAGGCGTTGCACGGTAATTTATCGTCGACATCGCGGGTCTGATTGAGCCAAGTCAGACCGCCGAGTAGCGACCAGTTCTCGGCCAGTGGCGCTGTTAATTCAGTGAACACATTGAGATTGTTGGCAGTCTGGTGCAGGGCATCTACCTGCCGGCCTTTTTCGCCGCCAACATTCAGGTAGTTATTCTGAAAGTTACGACCCTTGCTGGCATCCACACCGGCTTGCCAAGCCCAGCCGGTGGTGTTGTTCCAGCGATGGGTAAAGCGCATGCCAAAATCAGTGCTGTCGATGTCGAGCACCTGATAGATCGGGTGGAACAAGGACTTTTCCGTGTAGTAAGTGGCCAGCTCCAAGCGATGACCGTTGCTCAGTTCAAGGCTGGTGAGGTTGCCGATGCGGTTGATCGACAGGTCGCGTTTTTGATCACCGCTGATGCTACTGGCCGAAGCTTGTTGAGCGTCTTGGCGCATTTGCGTTTTGGTCAGGCTGCCGGGTAAATCAGAGTTGGACTCGACATGGGTCAGGTACAGGCGCGTATACAGCTGGTCGTTGATGCGCCCGCCGATATTGCTGAAGTAACGCTGGCTGTCTTGCTTGGCGTGATCGCGAAAACCGTCTTGGCTGAACTGCGAGGTGCTCAGGTAGCCGTCGGCATTGCCAAAGTCTTCGGCTACGGCGCCGGCGAGACGTTGATAGCCAAAGCTGCCGGCCTCGGCGCGTAGGTCCAGCGGTGGCGCGCTGAGGCCGGTGGGCGTGACAAAGTTGATTGCGCCGCCGAGGCTGGCGTTGCCATAGCGCCAGGCGTTGGCGCCGCGCAGCACCTCGATATGGTCGGTGGCCAGCGGCTCGAGGGTTTGAAAGTCAAAGCTGCCATCGGCCAGATTGATTGGCGCGCCGTCTTGCATCAGTAGCAAGCCACGGCCATGGTAGGTGCGATTAAGGCCCGAGCCGCGAATCGACAAGCGCGATTCTTCGGCGCCAAAACGTGGCTGCACAAACACTCCGGTTGCCAGCCCGAGAGTGTCTTGCGGGGTGCTGCTGCGCCCGGTTTTGTAAGTTTCGCTGTCGACCACGCTGGCGCCGCCAGGGATCTTGGCAAACTCGGCGCGCACCTCGGCTTGGCTTAGTGCGGTAGGGTCGCTGGCCTGTTCGGCTTGCACCGTGGTGGCGTCGAGTTGCAGCGACTCGGCAAAAATATTGGGCGTCAGGCTGACACCGAGAATGAGCAGCGGTAAAAATTTAAAATCACGCATCACAAACCCCATAAAACGCCAAACGGCAGCTCACGGCGCACACGTGCGATACACGTGGCTTGAGCGCGTCTATCGACGCGCAAATAGTGGCTAAGCGGAAAAGAAAGTGTCTCGGTTGATGGCGGGCGCGCTGGCGTTAGGTACGCAGCGGGCGAGCCGGATTAAGACATTTGCGGGGAGGCGCGGGGGTTGGCGCTGGGCCAGGTAAAGCGGGGCGACGGTTGGCGCTCGGCGGGGCGGGGCAAAAACCGTTGCCGGCGCGGGCGCAGTAGCCAGCTCAGGCAAAACAACAGGCCCAAACTGAGGGTGACGGTGGCGCACAATGGGCAGCTAAAATTGCCGTTGAGCAGATTTTTACTGCCCAGATCACGGGTGTCGGCCGCGCCACTACCACCAACGGCGCAGGTCATGCCGCTAATACCGCTGAGCTGCAAACCGACCATTTGTGCATGACCAATACTGCAGGCGAGCGCGTTGAACAGTACGCAGGCGTACAGCGTCCAAGCAAGCAGCGCACGGTGGTGGCGGGTCAGTTTCATGGCGCGACTCTAGCATGGGCGAAAAGTTTCATGTACAGACGATTTGTCGCGGTGCTTGCCGGCAAGGCCGCGCGCAAGGCTTGGCGCTGCCGGCGCTGCGCGTTAGGCTGCGCGTTTAACTGTGGAGTCGCGCCATGAACCTTTCGCCCTCGTTGTTGCTGGTTGGCTGTGGCGATATTGGCAGCCGCTTGGCGCGCCGGATGTTGGCTGCCGATTGGACGGTGTATGGCCTGCGCCGCGATATTAGCCGGCTGCCTGAGGGTGTTTTGCCGGTGGCTTGTGACCTGCAGCAGGCGCTTTGCCCGCCCAACTGGCCGGTCGGCGAGTTGGACTATTTAGTCTATTGCGTGGCCGCCAGTGCCAGCGGTGAAGCCGGTTATCGCGCCGCCTATGTCGACGGCCTGCGGCATGTACTGAGCTGGTTGGCGCAAACAGGCCAGCGGCCGAAGCGGCTGCTGTTTGTCTCCAGCACCAGCGTTTATGGCCAGCGCGACGGCGAGTGGGTGGATGAAACCTCGGCCACGCAGCCAGAAGGTTTCTCCGGGCGGATCATGCTTGAAGCTGAGCAATTGCTGCTGAGCAGCGGCTTGCCGGCCAGCGTGCTGCGCCTTAGTGGTATTTACGGGCCGGGCCGCGAGTTTTTGCTTAATCAAGTGCGCCAAGGCTACCGGGTGATTAACCACCCGCCGCTGTACGGCAATCGCATCCATGCCGATGACGCAGCCGGGCTGCTGGCTTTTCTGCTGCAAGCCGATACTCGCGCAGTGGCGCTGGACGACTGCTATATCGGCGTCGATGATGCCCCAGCGTCGTTGCACGAAGTGGTGGCCTGGTTACGCGATCAACTGGCGGTTAGCATCTGGGCTGAGGAGGCTACGGTGCGCCGCTCCGGCAGCAAGCGTTGCAGCAATGCCCGCGCCCGCGCTCTAGGCTGGACGCCGCAGTACCCGAGTTTTCGTGAGGGGTATGCAGCACTGTTGGCGGCAACGTCCGCTGACTAAGTGTGGCTGGTGCTGCAAGGACGTTTCGCCGCCGGGCCCTTGCGGTCATACTGTCGCTTTGATTTAGCTGAACAAGCGGCGTGGAGCAGGGCATGAAATACATACACCAACGCGAACACCTGAATGAAG
>JBBKVZ010000385.1:0-3641 GCA_037968715.1 Pseudomonas sp. | reverse complement strand
CCATCTTCTAAATACGCCATGCAAAGCCTGTTGGCCCTGAAAGACCGTTACCAAGTGGCGTTTGCCTGTGACCCTGACCATGACCGGCACGGCATCGTTACGCCGGGTATGGGCTTATTGCAGCCCAACAACTACTTGGCGGTGAGCATCGATTACCTGTTTCAGAACCGTCCGCAATGGCGCGCAGATGCTGCCATTGGTAAAACCGTGGTGAGCAGTGCATTGATCGACCGCGTCGCGCGCAAGCTGCAGCGGCGCCTGTATGAAGTGCCGGTGGGCTTTAAGTATTTTGCCCCGGGTTTGTTCGATGGCTCGCTGGGTTTTGGCGGCGAAGAAAGCGCCGGGGCGTCGTTTTTACGCCGCGACGGTACGGTGTGGAGCACCGATAAAGACGGATTGATTCCGGCCTTGCTGGCCGCCGAAATGACTGCCCGCACTGGGCGCGATCCCGGTGAATATTATCAGGCGTTGGTGCAGGAACTCGGCGAGCCACAGTCGACCCGTATTGATGCGCCGGCCACGCCTGCGCAGAAGAAACTGCTTAGTAAGCTGTCGCCCGACCAGGTGCACTCAACTGAATTGGCTGGCGAGAAGATCGCGCACATTCTCAGTCACGCCCCGGGTAATAACGAGGCCATTGGCGGCTTGAAGGTGATGACCGAGAACGGCTGGTTCGCCGCGCGTCCATCGGGTACCGAAGACATCTACAAGATTTACGCTGAGAGCTTTCTCGGTACCGAGCATTTGCAGCGCTTGGTTGATGAAGCCCAGCAAATTGTCGATGCCGCCATCACGCCTGCGTAAAAACGGCAGCCAACCGCAGGGCGTTAGCCGCTGTTCGAGCTAATGCCCTGTGGTTTTTACTGGCTACTCTTGCCAGGCGTGATTCAAACGCTGGCACAGCTAAATAAGGATCAATCAGTGTTGCGATTTTGGCGTTATACCCCTCGCTGGTCTCTGCCTCTCATGTTGACCATCGGGCTTGCTGGCTGCGCAGGCCAAACGCCGGTGCAGCAGGCGGTACGCTCACTGCCCGAACGCATGGAGTTAACTGGGGTGCCGGCTTTTCCGGAAAGCGCCTTTTGGGGGGCGCCGAGCGCGGTGAGCAGTTTGCTCGCCCAGCAGGGGGTTGTGACCTCGCCAGGCCTCGTGGCCAAACAGTTGCAACTGCCCGAACAAGAGTCGCAACTGCAAGAAAATATCGTCAAAAAAGTAAATAGCCACGGCTTGTTGGTCTATCCGCTGGCGCCGGACTTGCCAGCGTTGCTTAACCAAGTGGCCGCGGGTTATCCGGTTTTACTGCGCTTTAATCAGGGTTACGGTTGGCTGAATTTGCCGCGTTACGCGGTGCTGATCGGCTATGACCGTAAAGAGCAAATACTCTTGCTGCGCTCGGGTAGTGAAAAACGCCGGGAAACCAGTTTTTCTAGTTTTCAGTCGGCTTGGCAGTCGGCGGGCTCATGGGCGGTGTTGGTGTTGGCCCCCGTACAACTGCCGGTTGCTGTCGACGCGCCGCGCTGGCTGCAGGCCGCCGATGAACTGCAGAACAGCGGCCAGCTAACGGCTGCCAACAATGCACGTAAAGTCTTGCAGCGGCAAAGTACGCTTGCTCAGTAATAAAAACGGCGCTTAAAGCGCCGTTTTTATTACTCGATTTACCCGCTCAGTTAGATGCCGAACTTGTCGCGCAGCGCGTAATACCAAGCGCCGACGGCGGTAAACGGGATGCGCATTAATTCGCCGCCCGCGAACGGGTAGTGCGGTAGACCAGCAAAGGCGTCGAAGCGTTCGGCCTGACCGCGCAATGCTTCGCCAATAATCTTGCCGGCTAGGTGGGTGTAAGTCACCCCGTGGCCACTGCAACCTTGCGAGTAATAGATGTTGTCGCCAATGCGGCCGACTTGCGGCAGGCGCGACAGTGTCAGCAGGAAGTTACCGGTCCAGGCGTAGTCGATTTTGACGTCTTTCAGTTGTGGGAAGGTTTTCAGCATCATCGGCCGAACTAAGGCTTCGATGTTAGCTGGGTCGCGCGCGCCATAAACCACGCCGCCACCGTAGATCAGGCGGTTGTCGGCAGTCAGCCGGAAGTAGTCGAGCAGGTAGTTGCAGTCTTCCACGCAGTAATCAGACGGGATCAAGCTCTTGGCCATTTGCGCGCTCAACGGCTCGGTGGCAACCACTTGGCTACCGCATGGCATGGTCTTAGCTGCTAGTTCCGGAACCAGATTGCCCAAGTAGGCGTTACCGGCGACGACGATAAACTTAGCTTTAACCCGCCCGTTGGGGGTGTGCACCACAGGATTAGCGCCGCGCTCGATGCGGGTTGCCGGTGATTGCTCGTAAATAACGCCACCCAGCGACTCAACAGCCGCCGCCTCACCAAGAGCGAGGTTAAGCGGGTGAATATGTCCGCCGCTCATGTCGAGCAGACCACCAATGTAATTCTCGCTGCCGACCACTTCGCGAATACGCTGTTGATCGAGCAATTCGAGCTGGGTGTGGCCATAACGTTCCCAGAGTTTTTTCTGCGACTCTAAGTGGCCCAGTTGCTTCTTGGTGAAGGCGGCGAATACACCACCGTCTTTCAAGTCGCACTTGATAGCGTACTTGGCGATGCGCTCGCGAATGATTCGTCCGCCTTCAAACGCCATCTGCCCCAGCAACTGAGCTTGCTTGGGGCCGACAGTGCGCTCGATCACATCGATGTCACGGCTATAGCTGTTGACGATCTGCCCGCCATTACGCCCAGAGGCACCGAAGCCGACTTTTGCAGCCTCCACGATGCAAACCTTAAAGCCGTTTTCCAGTAGCGAGATGGCTGTCGACAGGCCGGTGTAACCCGCGCCTATCACGCACACGTCAGTTTCTACATCGCCTTGCAGCTCTGGGCGAGCAGGCACCGGATTAGCCGATGCGGCGTAAAAAGATTCAGGATATGGAGTGTGCGTCATCTTGCAACCTCTGTTAATTATTCTTTACGTATTTAGCCATGCTACCCGAGATGAAAATCGTCGGCTAGCCCCGGTGGAAAATTTAAAACACCCGATCGACGGGTAAAAAACACGCATATTCATACAGTTAAAGATAAAGCTCTTGACGCTGAAAGCAATTTCCGTAGAATGCGCCTCCATTGCAGACGCGTAGCTCAGTTGGTTAGAGCACCACCTTGACATGGTGGGGGTCGCTGGTTCGAGTCCAGTCGCGTCTACCAAATAAACCCGCGTCACGCCGGGCTTAAAGGCCAATCCGAAAGGGTTGGCCTTTTTCGTTTGGGAAAAATTTTGGCAAACGATTGATAAAACCTTAGTTTAAGGTCTGCACCTGCGCGCATAAATGCTACCCGGTTGGCGCCGTGCTCGGCCTGATAATCTTCGGCCATTTTCGCGTCAGCGTGCTCCATCCGAGCCTAGAAATCACAAGGTGAAGCCCTGCTGCTCGTACAGCCAAGCCTTTAGGGCGGCTATTTCGTGAAAGGTGGTGCTCACCGGCGGGGGATATCTGTGTACGTACTTTGAGTTGTCACAGGCTTTGGCGAATGTCTGGCCGCTCGGGCTGTGGCCAGGGCGCTCGACTCACACCGCCGATTGTTTAAGCTTCGCCCAATACAGCAGGCGCTTGACCAGTAGGGCGGTTAGCGGAAA
>JBBKVZ010000384.1:0-4753 GCA_037968715.1 Pseudomonas sp. | reverse complement strand
TCGCCGTGTGGGCGCAATAGATGAGTAGACATGGGCGACTCGTAGCGGGGAAAGTCGCGATTCTACGGGCTCAGGTCGACAAAATCATGCGCAAAAAAAGCCCCGCCGAAGCGGGGCTAAAAATACAGTGCAATTACGTCATGTGGCTAAGCCTGCTGGGCGGGCTTAAACCAGACTCATCAGTGCTTCGCGGCTAAATGGCAGAATTTCTTGTTGGCGCCCGTCACGCACTTTCACTGCCCAGTCTGGGTCGACCAGCAGGGCGCGGCCAACGGCCACCAAATCAAACTCCTGATTGTTCAGGCGAGTAAGCAGAGCGCCAAGATCAGCCGGTTGGGCGACTTTGTCGGTGTTGACCATAAACTGCAGGAACTCGCCATCCAGGCCGACGCTGCCTACGGTGATGGTTGGCTTGCCGGTCAGTTGGCGTGTCCAGCCGGCCAGGTTTAGCTCGGAGCCTTCGAACTCTGGCTCCCAGAAACGGCGGGTGGAGCAGTGGAAAATATCCACGCCAGCGTCTGACAACGGCTGCAGGAACTCGCCGAGGGCTTGCGGGGTTTGTACCAAGCGGGCGGTGTAGTCCTGTTGCTTCCACTGCGAGAAGCGCAGGATGATCGGGAACTCTGGGCCTACAGCGGCCCGTACAGCCTGGATCAGTTCGATGGCAAAGCGTGAACGGTTGGCCAAGCTGCCGCCGTAACCGTCGGTACGCTGGTTGGTGCCTTCCCAGAAGAACTGGTCGACCAAATAACCGTGGGCGCCGTGGATTTCCACGCCGTCCATACCGATGGCTTGCGCATCACGGGCGCCCTGGGCGAAAGCGGCAATCACGGCGTCGATGTCAGCTTGGCTCATGCCGTGCACGACTTCTTTGCCGTCTTTGAGTTTTTCCATCGGGCCATAACCCGGCACGCTGGCGTCCGGTTCGGTACCGAGCTTGCGCACATTGCCGACATGCCAAAGCTGCGGAACGATCTTGCCGCCTTCGGCGTGCACGGCATCGACGACTTTTTTCCAGCCAGCCAGGGCGTCTTCGCCATAGAAACGCGGCACATTCGGGTAGCCATTTGCGGCTGGGTGATCAACCGTGGTGCCTTCGGTGATGATCAGACCGACACCAGCAGCGGCGCGGCGGCGGTAGTACTCGATGACTTTACTGTTGGGAATGCCGCCCGGAGAGAAAGACCGGGTCATCGGGGCCATGACTACGCGCGTTGGTAGGGTCAGATTACCGAGGTGAAAAGGCTTGAATAAGGCTGCTACTGGGGCGGTCATACAGGCTCCTGTTGCCGGTCAGATGACCGGTCTTCTCATTTAATAGGTAAACAATCAGGCCTTGAGCAAGTGTTCAAGGCGTAGGACAAAATCTTCCACTGGCTGGGTCTGGCTGCCGACTTTTAAGCGGGTCAGTACGCCTTGCCAGGCGTTGGCGATAAAGCTGGCGAGGTTGGCGCAGTCTTCATCAGCAGGCAGTTCATTGGCGGCTTTGGCTTGCTCTAAACAGCCCTGCAAAATCTGCGCGGACTGCTGCAAAATAGCCTCAACCTGCTCACCGATGGCCGGCAGTAATTCGCTCATTTCAAAGCTCAGGCTGCCAATAAAGCAGTGATATTCCAGACGTTGTTGCTGGCGGAAGTGCTCCAGCAACTCGCCGTAATAGGCCAAAATTCGCTCACGCGGGCTGAGGGCGGGGTTATTCAGCGCTTCTCTGTAGCGGGCTAGGCGCGGCTGGTAGATATAGCTGAGGGCCTGCAGGGCGAAGTCTTCTTTGCTGGCAAAGTAATGATAGAAGGAGCCTTTAGGCACTCCCGCCGCTTGCACGATCTCTTGCACGCCAGTGCCGTGGTAACCGCGGCGCGTCATTACTGCCGCGCCTTTGGCGAGGATCAGCTCATGTTTATCGAGTCGGATGCTATTCATGTGGCGAGGATATGACCGGTCGTCTAGTCGGCCAAGTACTATTGATAGCAGTGATTTTCAGCTAGAAGGTGGGGCGTGCTGGCCGAGCGCCTGACGACGCTTTGCATGTGTCAGGCGCGGCCGGATGTTTAGTTACAGCCAGGTGACGTGTTGTTCCAGTGGGAAGCGCAAGCGTGGGTTGTACACGCCTTTCTCGGTTGGTCGGCCGACTGCCAGCAGCATGATCGGGATGGCCTGGCCGGGGATTTTCAGCACTTTACGCAAGCGCACCTCATCAAAACCCTCCATGGGGCAGGTGGCATAGCCGTGGCTCTGAAAACCGAGCATTAGGTTTTCCGCCGCCAGTGCAGTGGACTTCACCGCCCACAGACGCATTTGCGCGTGGCTATTGGGGCCGCGCATCAGCGGTTTGCGCAGTGCTGCCAGGCGCAGCAGTTGGCGTTTGCAAAAGCCGAATAAGCCTAGCGGGCCTTGGTTGTACTGCAAGGGCGCGGTCTTGCTGTAGAAGTGGCGAATGCGCGGCGGCACCTCGGGTTCTGGCCAGTATTGGATAACGTTGGCACAGGCTTGTCGCCAGGTGTCTGGGCGGGCCAGTACGGCAATAATCAGCGGCGCTTTAGCAGCATTTTGGCTCATGCATACGGTGTGCAATTGCTCGAGCAGTTGCGGGTCGCGCACTACCTGAAAACTCCACGGCTGCAAGTTGCACGAGTTGGGCGCCAGCACGGCCAGTTCCAAGCAGTCGCGAATCACCGCCACAGGCACAGGCTCCGGGCTGTAGCGGCGCACCGCGCGGCGGTTTTCCAGTAAGGCGCGTAGGGCAGCCGGGCTGGCCGCAGAGTTTGCTAGTGATGCGCTGGTCATGGCCGCTTTCCTAAGTCGATTGTGCAGTTTACTGGCCGAGTGATTCGAGCATTTGCTGAATGCCTTTGTCGTTTGGCGTCAGCGCCAACAACGCCTTGGTCCAGCGGATGGCAGCCGGCTTAGCGCCGAGATCACGGTTGAAGGTGATCAGGCCGAGCAGCACTTCTTGATCTTGCGGGAAGTCGTGATGCGCGGTTTCCAGCACCTTGATGGCAGCGTCGGCTTGGCCGCTGCTGTTTAGGGCCACGGCGTACACATAGCGATAGCGTAAATGTTCAGGGGCCAGTTGGCTGGCGAGCGCCAACTCAGTGACGGCTTCTGGCAGGCGTTGTTGTCGGGCCAAGGCCAGCCCCAGCGTGTGATGCAGGGTTGGCTCTTGCGGGGCGCGGATTAAGCCTTCACGCAGTACACGTTCGGCACCGGGTTCTTGCCCTTGTTCTTGATACAAGTTGGCCAAATTGACCACGGCCGGGGTGAAGGGGTCGAGCGCTAGGGCTTGACGAAAATAGGCTTCGGCTTGGCTGGCATCGCCACGCTCGGCATACAGAGCGCCGAGGTTGGTCAGCGGTTCAGGGCGATCGGCGTTGAACAGTTGGGCGGCAATGTATTCATCTAAGGCCAGCTTAAAGGCGCTGCGTTGGGCAGGCTTGAGCTGGCTCTCGTTAGCCCCGGCCAAGGCGCGGGCAGCGGCCATGCGTACCCCGCGTACAGGGTCGGCAAGCAGCGGGGGCAAGGCTTGCGCACTCATATTTGGGGCAATGCGTGCCACGGCATCGACAGCCGCCTGGCGTACCGCTTCGTTGTCGTCATACAGGCCATCGACCAAGCTGCTGAAGGTCATTTGGTCGCGGCTGGCACTCAAACGTGAATACGCACTGGCGCGGGCAATGGCCGGTTGCGTGGTATCGCTGATTACGCTTATTAAGGCCGCATCGGCGCCCGGTATGCCTTGGCTGGCGGCGCTAAATGCCTGGGCATAATGCTGTAAGCCAGGGTTGGGCTGTGGATACCATTGGCGGATTTTGTCCGCCGCCCACTGGGGTTGTTTATCGCTGTGACAGCTGTTGCACGCATTGGGGGTGCCCAGCGTTACCGATAAATCGGGGCGGGGAATGCGCAGCGAGTGGTCGCTGCGCGGGTCAACCTGCATATAGGTGGTGGTCGGCATGTGGCAGCTCACGCACTGCGCGCCGGCTGAGCCTTGCGGGTGAAAGCTGTGTTTGGCCGTGTCGTATTTGGTGGGCAGATGGCATTGCGCGCAAACGGCATTACCTTCGGCGCGTAATTTTAGCGAGTGTGGTTCGTGGCAGTCGCTGCAGGTCACCCCCTTGGCGAACATTTTGCTTTGCAGGAATGAGCCGTGGTTGAACACCTCGTCGCGCTGCTGACCGTCGGGCCAGTACAGGCCATCGTCCAATAAGGCTGGGCGATAGTTGTCAGCCAGGCGTTGGCCATGCACAAAGCTATCGCTGGTTTGCCCGCGTCGTGAGTGGCAGGTGGCGCAGGTTTCGATTTCTTTTACGCTGGTGCGTGGCTCGCTGCGATGGGCGTTGCCGGTTTCGAGCTCACTCAGCCAGCTGACCCCACGGCGCTCATCCAATATTTTGCCCAAGCCTTTGCCGGCGCCGCTAAATTGCTCGCTGCCAGGCTCATGTTTGGCCCAGGCCAAGTGATTGGAGGCCGGGCCATGGCAGGCTTCACAGCCGACATTCAGTTCAGACCATTGGGTGTTAAAGGTTTTGCTGGCGGCGTCGTAGTTTTTTTGCAGATTGGTTGAGTGGCAGTCGGCGCATTGGTAGTTCCAGTTTTGATCAATGCTGGTCCAGTGCAGCGGGTCGCCGGCTTTGAGGTTTTGCTCCGGGTATAGATGGAACCAGCGCTGCCCGCCGCTGGTTTTTGCGCGGCTATCCCAGGCAATGCCAAAGGCCTGCAGGCGGCCACCAGGAAATTCCACTAGGTATTGCTGTAG
>JBBKVZ010000383.1:0-3700 GCA_037968715.1 Pseudomonas sp. | reverse complement strand
ACAGGCCAAGCTATTGACTCGCGGGCAGACGCGCCAAGCCTTGGCCGGGCTCGCACCACTGATCAATGATGATGACCCCGGGCTGATTTAAAGCACGGCGCACAGCGCAAAGCACAGCTCTCCTACCCTGCGACTGCCCACTTAAGCATTGGTACCCGCACAGTGGCTTAGCGCAAACTGCGGATATGCACAAAACCAAACAGCAACACTTGCAGGCGCTCCAGCCAAGGGTTGGGGCGAGCCTGTATGCGCCTATTGAACATCAGTGCTTCAACCACGTGAACTAACAAGATGATGCCCGCCAACCGACTCAACGGCTCGGCAAACGGCAGCAGCAGCCACTACAGTGGGCAAAATATCACGACTAGTAACCGGTTGCTGATACTGCGTACCGGGCACGATATGCCCAGACCATTGCGCCACAAAGGGCACACGCAGGCCGCCCTCAAACTGGGTCAGCTTCCAGCAGCGAAAGGGTTTATTCAGCTGCGGCAAACCGACATAGCCAGGCCCGCCTTTATCACTGGTGAAGATGACGATCGTGTTGTCTTCCAGACCCTCATCGCGCAGCGCCTGCAGCACTGTGCCCACACTACGATCAATGGCCCGAACCATTGCGGCGTGCACTCGTTCGGTGTGATCGCGGATTGTCGCCAAGGCATCGTAATCGTCCTTGGTGGCTTGCATCGGCGTGTGCACGCCCCAGTGAGCGAGGTAGATAAAAAACGGCAGATTGTGATTGTGCCGAATCACCTGCACCGCCTCATCAGTCAAGTAATCGGTCAGGTAGCTGCGCGGCTCAAACCAGTCGCCAGCGTTATAGCTGACGGCAAAGCGCATATTCGGCCACAAAAACGCATCAATGGGATCGAAACTGATTTTCGCGTTAACCACATTCGGATCATTCTCCGGCAGGTACAAACCGCTTTCCATGTACAGGCTTTCATCAAAACCCTGATTATTCGGGCGCATCACAGGCGTGCCGCCCAAGTGCCATTTACCTAGGTGCACGGTGTGATAGCCGCGCTGTTTGAGTATCTCCGCCAAGGTAACTTCACTGGGCGGCACGCCAAGCTCATGGAAAGAGGCAATCCGCTCGGCCACCTCCGGGTGGGGAATCACCTCTCGTAAGCGCTGACCTCCGACTTCAAGCAGCGGCGCGACCTTGGCCATCGCTCCCGGCGTGGGCGTGCACTCAAAACCAAAACGTGAGGCGTAACGGCCAGCGAGCAGGGCCGCTCACGAGGGTGTGCACACCGCTGCACTGGCATACTCCTGATCGAAGCGCACCCCGGCGTGGCTGATTGAGTCAATATGTGGCGTCGGCACACCCTGCGTACTCAGCCCTGCACCAAAGGTGCTGACATCATTAAAGCCCAGATCATCGGCCATAATGATGATCACATTGGGTGGCTGCGCAGTGCTCGCCACAGCCGCCGGCCCAAATTGCCACGGCACCGGGTGATTGGCTTGGCGCGGATGCTGCAAATCCGTCATCCAGCCCAGAGCATGCAGCATCAGCGGCTTACGGGCGAGATAGACGCCAGCTGCTGCAACCAGCAGCACCGTCGCACTGATCAGAACAACCTTGCGCAGTTTCATTCGCGCCCTCCAGCCAAACTCAGCAATAAACACCAACTTATTATGGCGCGCATAGTGCCAATAGATAACATTGCCAGCCCAGCGCACTCATTCCAGCGCCTGGCCCAACACAGGCCAGCTAAACCGACAGTGACGCTGACAGCCTGCCGCGCTAGCATACCGGTAGAGATTGCCGCTTCTTTCGGATGTTGCCATGCGTATACCTGCCCCCAAGGCCACCCACATTTCGCTGTTATTACTCTTGGTAGTGCTGCTGATCGGCGGCTTTGTCAGCACCTCGCTGGTGAGTTACTACACCGCACTGTCAACGCTTCGCAGCAGCATCATCAATACGGCCCTGCCACTTACCTCTGACAACATCTATTCGGAGATCCAAAAAGACTTGGTGCGCCCGGTGCTGATCGCCTCAATGATGGCGCGTGACACCTTTGTGCTCGACTGGTTGGCCGCCGGCGAACAAGACCCTGCGCAAATGACCCGCTATCTGCAGGAAATCACCAACAATTACGGCGCCGTCACCGCGTTTTTCGTTTCAGAAAAAACCCGCACCTATTACCAAGCCAAGGGTGTACTCAAACAAATCGACACCAGCACGCTACGCGATCAGTGGTACGTGCAAGCCCGCGAGATGGATAAGGCCTATAAAATTAATGTCGATATCGACATGGCCAATGCCGACCAGATGACTCTGTTCATCAATCACAAGGTCTTTGATTACCAACAGCAGTTCGTAGGTGTGACCGGTGTAGGCCTGGCCGTGGACACCGTGGTGAACTTGATTGACGACTACCAACAACGCTACCAACGCAGTATTTATTTCGTCAGCAGCCATGGCCACATAACTTTAACCGGCACCCAGGGCGGCCCTTTGGGTGCCAAAGTTGGCCAGTCAATCCAACACATTGAAGGCCTGCAGAACTTACTAAAAGAGCTGCCCGCACTGCAAGATGGCAACTTTGAATACCTGCAAAACGGTAACAGCCACTATATAAACGTGCGCTTTATTGCAGAGCTGGACGCCTATTTATTTGTGGATGAAAACGAAGGCCAGGCTCTCAGCAGTATTCGCAACACCCTGTACCTGAACCTGCTGATTAGCCTGTTCGTTAGCCTTGTCGTACTAAGCTTGGTGAACCTTTCGATGCGTCGCTACCAGCGCCGGATCAGCGCCTTAGCCACCACCGACGTACTCACCGCGCTGCCCAACCGCCGCGGTTTTGATCTGCTGGCCAGCCAGGCCTTGCATGAGGCCAAGCGCAACAACAGCCCCCTGAATGCGCTGCTGATCGACATCGATCACTTCAAAAACCTTAACGATACCTATGGTCACCTAGCCGGTGATGAAGTGCTGCGTGGCTTTGCCCGCAGCCTCAGTCACAGCGTGCGGCAGAGCGACATCATCTGCCGCTGGGGCGGCGAAGAATTCATCATCCTGTTCAAAGACACCGACAGCAGCACGGCACAACAGCTGGCCGAGAAAATCCGCGCACAGGCCGAATTAAATCACTATCCATTTGCCGGAGTGAACTTGCGCGCGACCATTAGCCTTGGCCTAACCGAGCTACAACCCGACGATTCCCTAGACAACCTTATTGGGCGCGCCGACCGCGCCCTGTATCGCGCCAAAGAGTCAGGCCGCAATCGCTTATGCGTTGACGCTGGCCACGCGCAATGAGTGGCGAATCATGCGCCACGCAGTGCCCCAACTGCGGACAAGCCAACCACTGCGGCATGATAGATACGCAAACAGCGCAGCAGCCTTGCTGGTGTTTTGCACTCACCATTGACCCTGCACACATTGCCGCCCTACCCGCTGCGCAACGCGGCGTGGCCTGTTTGTGCCTGCGCTGCGCCCAAGCGGTGCCGCCAATAGCCGCCTCGCAGCCGTCATAAAACACATGCGCCTGGATCGTTTTCTGTGCAATTTGCCTGACTATAACCGCAGCCAAGTGCAACGCCTGCTGGCCAGTGGTGCGGTGCGCGTCGATGGTAAGACCATCCGCAACGGCCAGCATGCGGTGCGCGAGTTCAACCGTATTGAGTTGCAAGAGCAACTGCTGCAAGAGGGCAAAGCGGCGCGCTACTTTATGCTGCACAA
>JBBKVZ010000382.1:0-3384 GCA_037968715.1 Pseudomonas sp. | reverse complement strand
ATACGCGCCGAGGTCAAAGCCAGCACTGCATTACGCTACCTGCGCCTACTGGAAAGTCTGCCGCCACAAACCGACATACTGATGGTGGTGGATCGCAAAGGCCATTACACCGGCGTCCTCAGCCTTAGCGCATTGGTCACCGCCGATCTTGATCAGCCGGTGGCTGAGTTGATGCACAGCGACATTCCCGGCATTCGCGTCGATAGCAGCAGCGCCGAAGTGGCCCGCCTGTTTCAGGACCTCGACCTGTTATCCGCCCCGGTAGTCGATGAACACAACCGCCTGATTGGGCGAATCACCATTGATGACGTGGTCGATTTAATTCGCGAAAGCTCAGATCGCACCATGATGCAGATGGCCGGTCTCGACGATGAGGCCGACATCTTTGCGCCCGTACTGGCCAGTTCGAAGCGCCGCGCCGTATGGCTGGGCATCAACCTAATCACGGCATTCGCCGCCGCCTGGGTAATTGGCCTGTTTGAAGCCACTATTCAACAGGTGGTCGCGCTGGCCGTACTGATGCCGATAGTCGCCAGCATGGGCGGGATTGCCGGCAGCCAAACCCTGACCCTGCTTATTCGTGGCCTAGCGTTGGGGCAAGTGCAGAAAGGCAACACCCATCTACTGCTCAGGCGCGAGCTGGGCATATCGCTACTCAATGGCCTGCTCTGGTCTGTGGTCATCGCGCTGCTGGTCGTGCTGTGGTTCGACGACTGGAAAATTGGCGCCGTGTTGGGTTCGGCCATTTTGGTTAACTTGCTCTGCGCGGCACTGGCCGGCTGGGGTGTGCCGCTGCTGTTACAACGCATGGGCATTGACCCGGCGCTGGCCGGCAGTGTGATCCTCACCACGGTCACCGACGTGGTCGGCTTCTTTGCCTTTCTCGGGCTGGCCACTATCTTCCTGATCTAAGCAGCAAGTAGCCCGGACATCTGCACGGTGGGCAATGCTTGGCAGTTTCCCGCCGTACGCGGACTTGAGGGCGATGTAGGGTGGGCAACGTTTACTTGCCCACCGGCCTCTGCGACAGGTCGCAATGGGTCGGTTCCAGTCGTTCGTGACAGGCTAGCTCTGTCCCCAAACAGTCGTAAGCGATTGGCAGAGCGGCCAGAAGCAGCGATCCCGGACCACCCTTCCAACTCGCGATGAAGCGGTCCAGGCGATTGCTGATAGCCCATTAGCAACGTGTGAAACACACGCCCACCGCAGCGAGTTGAACAGAACATTGATGGTGATAGTCAGGTGGCTTGGCTATCATGTCCCGCCCGCCGCCGATGGCTGGCATGAGCCCCATAACCATGGATGATTACTGTGTCAAAGATGCATTTACCCTTCACCCTGGCCGCTGCATTACTCGCCGGCTGCGCTACCAAGCCACACTTCCAACCTCTGGACACACTTCACCTTGTCGGTATTTGGGCGATGCTTCCGTTGGGCAACGGCATCGCCAACGTGGCCGAGTACCAGGCCGATGGCAAGGTGCAGTTGCACACGTTCAATTGCGTAGAAAGTGGTGATCAAACTATCGAGGTGTCCGATTATTCGCTGGCAGTCGATGGCAAATCCATCCACATCAAGTCGCCTGAGCGGGCCTTCGACCTTAAGGTGTTGGCATACAAAGACGACCTTATGGTCGTTGGCATGCCGGTCGCGGGTTCGGAGCTGAAGTTCATCTACAAAAAGGTCGAGAACGTTAAGCCGTTGTGCGATTCCTACCCGAATGCCAAAGCGGAGGCCGCGCGCCCTACCGCTTACCAACTGGAAGACTTTATCCCAGCCCCGGCGATACCGGCGCATGCCGGGATGGAGCGATACATTGCCACGTGGATAAATGAAGAGAACAATGAAGAGCTGCAGATTCTGCTTGATGCCAAGGGCCTGCCTTACCTGAATTTGCCCAGCAGCGAGAACTGGTCGTATCTCTTCAACGATGTTCGCTGGGAAGGTGAAGTGTTGCACTACCAAAGCTTTGCCTACTCGCCGAAGCAGGACCTGTTCCGGCATCCCTTTCACAAGACCAATACCCCCATGACAGTGGTACCCACTGCTGACGGTAAACTTCTCAGAACCTATGTCATCGGAGGTAAGTACTTTGAATCGCTGCTTAAGCGCCGCGTGGACTGAGCAACGTATGTGATGAGAAAGTGGCTAGCCCCGAGCGAAAGCATGGGGCTTTTTGTTTCCAGCATTTACTATTTGCCCGTACTGCCAGTAAGGAAGCTATATGAAAACCCCGCTACTCGCTCTCGCCCTAACAGCCCTTCTGAGCGCATGCGCCATTCCCTATAAAACCCCAGAAGCGCGTACCAATATCGAGCGCGATCTGAAGTTAAGTGCGGATGAGATTGTCACCATTGAGGAAACAAACTGGTGCTTCTTTGGTTATGGGGACTTGTACGCATGCAGAATGGCTCAAGGGTTGGGTGTGTTGACCAAAACCGGTCTGGTGCTGGCGTATTACAAAGGCGGCCACTACCAACAAGCTGAAGTCATCAAGCCGAGTGACGTGCAATGCGCCCACTTGCAGAGCGGCATAGAGACATACGACCCCTTCTATCTATTCAGCGCGCACTGGGTTGGCATGCTGGCGGTCGCTGCTCCAAAAGAAGTGGCACTCCGCAAAAAAAGCCAGTTCCTCAGTGTGCTGGTACCGTCAGGTACCGAAGCTTTCGTCGGTGCGCATGGCAACTTTATTGAGGCCACCGGACGCAAAAATTATTCGGCCGTACCGGTTCCAGGTACCCCCGTCTATGTCGGAACCAGCGAGGGCATCAATCAGATGGTTAACCCGTGCACGCAGGGGAAAAAGTAGGAGGCCAGGGGCGCTATCTGCAGCGGGTTCGTAAGGGGATCGCGTAAAGCCGGAGATGGTGTTGGCGCTGGTGCGATTTGTCCCAGGCGGCTGATTTTGACAGACCTATATTGGCCGATAGCTGCCTGTGGTGAAGGGCAGCAAACGGCCAAAAGCAGTCACTGGGAATGGACTTTCTCAGTGCGTATCGAGTAGTGTCTGAAGCGAATTTGCTCGCACAAACGTGGCTTCCATCCATGGTGCATAACTCCCTATACGGTCATCATGACCGCTGCAACACCCAGACTTGACGGCAGCAGTAAAGATGACAAGGAATGTTATCGACCTAGCCCGTGAAAACGTTATCACCCCATTTTGGGTCTATTTGTAGTTAGGCCCACTCCGTTAGTTTTCTTTGTTGGTTTTGTATCGTTTTCAATATCGCTATCGAGTTTTCACGCTTTACGCTAATCAGTTCCACCGCAAGGCGTTTGTACTACTCAATTCAATTCGTGCTTTAAAAGGATTTCAAGCTTGAATAATCGGCAGGCACAAATTAACAATTTATCGCGCTGCGCTCGTGTCACGTTCAG
>JBBKVZ010000381.1:0-3339 GCA_037968715.1 Pseudomonas sp. | reverse complement strand
GATTTCGGCGTTGAGCGAGGCGACTTGTTGGCGCTGGGCTTGCAGGTCGGCTTGCGCCTTGCTCACCAGGGAGCGAGCGACGCGACTGTCGGCGGTCAAGGTGGTGACGCGCTCTTCGGATACATAACCAGGTTTGCGCAGCGCTTGGGCGCGCGACAAGTCAATTTTGGCGCGATCGAAGGTGGCTTCGCTGGCGCCTACATCGGCTTTGCTGGCGTCAATCATGCTGGATTGTTGCAGCAGCTTGCTGCGCGCTTGCAACAGTTCGGCTTCGTGGCTGGCCAGCGCGGCGCGAGCGCGCTGAATGGCTAGGCGAAAGTCCTCAGGCTCCAGTTCCATGAGCAGGTCGCCTTGCTGCACGTGTTGGTTGTCGCTGACTAATACTTTCGTTACCCGGGCGCTCAATTGGCTGGAAACACGGGTGATCTCGCCCTGCACATAGGCGTTATCGGTGCTTTCAATAAAGCGGCCAATCAGCAGCCAGTGAGCAAAAAAACCGCCGACGACGATGCTCAGTAGGGTTAGGAAAATTAATAAGCGACGTTTTAGTGGGGCGGGCATAAAAAGGCTCAACTGGCAGCATTGGCAGAATTTCAGCAATTTAGCAGTGTTCCTTGTGTGCTTGTAGTCGGTAGACTTCGGAAACTTTGTTGCTTATAGGGAACAATCATGGGGCTGGATGATGCATTAATCTTCACCCGGGTGGTCGAGTGCCACAGCTTTACTCAGGCGGCGCTGGGTTTGGGTATGCAGAAATCGACGGTAAGTAGGCGGATTGCCTTGCTGGAGGAGCGCCTTGGCGTGCGTTTGCTCAATCGCACCACGCGCAAATTGCGCCTCACTGAAGTGGGGCAGGCCTATTACGAGCGCTGCCGGCTGATCATGTTAGATTTTGCCGAGGCCGAGCAGGCCGTCATGCAGTTGCAGTTGCAGCCGTCCGGTTTGTTGCGGATTACTGCACCGATTGAGTTTGGTCAGCTGTTTCTGGGGCGGGTGCTGGGCGAATTTATGCGCGAATACCCCGAGATCACCGCCGAGGTTGAATTAACTTCGCGCAAGGTTGATCCGGTCGAGGAGGGCGTGGATATCGTCATGCTGGTCGGCCAGCCACAGGATTCCACCCTGATTGCGCGGCAACTATTAATTAGTGCGCGCAGCCTGTGTGCTAGTCCGGCCTATTTGCAGCTGCACGGGACGCCGCAGACCGTGGCGGCGTTGAGTGCTCATCGGGCTATTTTGCTGCCCGCAGACTCGTCGCGTTATTGGCCGGTGCTGGGGCAAAATATCGCCTGCCAGCGAGTATTGTCATGTAACAACATCACCTTTGCCCGCGAAGCGGCGCTGGCCGGAGCTGGAATTGCCGGGCTGCCATTAATGATCAGTCGAGAGGAAGTGGCCAGCGGACGGCTGATTGAGTTGTTGCCGCAGGCGCAACTGCCCAGCAGCGAACTCTATGCGGTGTATCCATCGCGGCGCTTTCAAGCCATGAAAGTTAAAGTTTTTCTAGATTTTTTACTGGTCAAGCTAGGCACGCTAATGGGACCTCCGCTGGAGCCTTGAGTGGTGAGGCTGTAAGATTCAAACCTTGATTGATCTGCGTAACTGCAAGCTAACAGCCGAGACTTTCCATGAGCATTGTTCGTACCCGTATCGCGCCATCGCCAACCGGCGACCCGCACGTAGGCACCGCTTATATTGCGTTGTTTAACCTGTGTTTCGCTCGCCAGCATGGCGGCCAGTTTATTTTGCGTATCGAAGACACCGATCAGGTGCGCTCGACACGTGAGTCCGAGCAGCAGATTTTTGACTCGCTGCGCTGGCTGGGCATCGAATGGGACGAGGGTCCGGATATCGGCGGTCCGCATGGCCCGTATCGGCAGAGCGAACGTGGCGAGATCTACAAAAAATATTCGGATGAGTTAGTCGCCAAAGGCCACGCATTTGCGTGCTTCTGTTCGTCTGAGCGCCTCGATCAGGTGCGCGCCGAGCAAATGGCCAATAAGCAAACACCGCGTTATGACGGCCACTGCCTGCATCTCGAGCCTGCCGTTGCGCAACAGCGCATTGCTGCGGGCGAGGCGCATGTGGTGCGCATGCGGGTGCCCACTGAGGGTGTATGCGCGGTGCCGGATATGCTGCGTGGCACGGTAGAAATCCCGTGGGATCGCATGGACATGCAGGTACTGATGAAGACCGATGGCCTGCCCACTTACTTCCTAGCCAACGTGGTGGATGACCATTTGATGGGCATTACCCACGTGTTGCGTGGTGAGGAATGGTTGCCGTCAGCACCGAAGCTGATCAAGTTGTATGAGTACTTTGGCTGGGAGCAGCCGCAGTTGTGCTACATGCCGCTGCTGCGTAACCCGGATAAGAGCAAGTTGTCTAAGCGCAAAAACCCGACCTCGGTGACCTTCTACGAGCGCATGGGTTATATGCCGCAGGCGATGCTCAACTATCTGGGACGTATGGGTTGGTCGATGCCGGATGAGCGCGAGAAATTCAGCCTGGCTGAGATGATCGAGCACTTCGACATTCAGCGGGTTTCGCTCGGCGGGCCGATCTTCGATGTGGAGAAGTTGTCTTGGCTAAATGGCCAATGGCTACGTGAGTTGAGCGTGGAGACTTTTGCCGCTGAAGTGCAAAAGTGGGCGTTTAATCCCGAGTACCTGATGCAGATCGCCCCGCATGTGCAGGGTCGGGTCGAGACCTTTAGTCAGATCGCGCCGCTGGCCGGGTTTTTCTTCGCGGGCTCAGTGCCGCTGGACGCCAAGTTGTTTGAGCACAAAAAGCTCTCGCCTGAGCAAGTTCGCCAGTTGCTGCAGTTGATTTTGTGGAAGCTTGAAGCGCTGCGTCAGTGGCAAAAGGAAAGTATTACCGGTTGTATTCAAGCGGTGGTTGAGTCGCTGGAATTGAAATTGCGCGACGCCATGCCCCTGATGTTTGCGGCTATTACTGGGCAGGCTAGTTCGGTGTCGGTGTTGGATGCGATGGAAATCATTGGCCCGGACATGACTCGTTTTCGTTTGCGCCAAGCCCTAGAAATGCTCGGCGGCGCCTCGAAAAAAGAAGTCAAAGAATGGGAAAAGCTTTTCTCGGCAATCGCCGGCTAAGGCCCTATTGACCGCCGGGTTGTACCGGTGGTCGGGGGGTAAGTGGTTGTTCTAGCAGCATAAACAAAGTCTGTTAGGATAAAATAGTGTTGACAGCTGAAAGGGCGGCGCTTAACATGCGCCCCGTCCTTGAATGGGGGTATAGCTCAGCTGGGAGAGCGCTTGCATGGCATGCAAGAGGTCAACGGTTCGATCCCGTTTATCTCCACCAATTCTTGAACCTAGA
>JBBKVZ010000380.1:0-12290 GCA_037968715.1 Pseudomonas sp. | reverse complement strand
CGAGCCTTTGTTGTGCGACTGGCTGGTCGAAGCGGGCATGGCGCACGAACGACGTATTCTGCGTCTGCCCATCGGCGGTTTGACGTGGCATTATCCGGAACCAGATATTTTGCAACTGCACTTCACGCTGCCGGCTGGATGTTTCGCCACTGTTATGGTGCGCGAGTTGGTCGATTTGCTGCCCGCAGGACCGATGGATAATTAATGCGTATTTTGATTTCGAATGATGACGGGGTGAGCGCCCCTGGCTTGGCGGCATTGCATGCGGCTCTGGCGGACTACGCCGAGTGTGTGGTGATCGCGCCCGATCAAGACAAAAGTGGTGCCAGCAGTTCGCTGACCCTGGACCGACCGCTGCATCCGCAACGCTTGAGCAACGGCTTTATTAGCCTCAATGGCACGCCAACCGATTGCGTGCATCTGGGCCTTAATTGCTTGTTTGACCCTGTGCCGGAGATGGTAGTGGCGGGGATTAATCTGGGCGCTAACTTGGGTGACGACGTGCTGTACTCCGGCACCGTAGCAGCAGCCTTGGAAGGGCGGTTTTTGCAACTGCCGGCGTTTGCTTTTTCGTTATTGTCACGCCAGCCGGACAACTTGCCGACCGCTGCGTATTTTGCGCGCAAGCTGGTGGCCGCCCACGCCCAGCTTAATCTGCCGCCACGCTGCGTGCTCAATGTGAACATCCCCAACCTGCCACTGGAGCATATTCGTGGCATCCAGTTGACCCGTCTTGGTCATCGTGCGCGGGCCGCCGCGCCGGTTAAGGTGGTCAATCCGCGTGGTAAAGAAGGTTACTGGATTTCGGTGGCGGGGGATGCCGAAGACGGTGGCCCAGGCACCGATTTTCATGCGGTGATGCAGGGCTATGTATCTATTACTCCATTGCAATTGGATCGTACCCTTCCAGATGCGTTTAACGAGCTGGACGGTTGGCTGGAGGGGTTACTCTGATGCGCGCTCGAAATCAGGATCAAGATCAACTGCAGCACCACGGCATTGGCATGACATCTCAACGTACACGTGAGCGCTTGATTGAGCGTTTGTACGAAGAGGGTTTGTCCAATCCGCAGGTGCTGGAAGTCATTCGCCGTACTCCTCGGCATTTGTTCGTCGATGAGGCCTTGGCCCATCGTGCGTATGAAGATACCGCATTACCGATTGGCCATAATCAGACGATTTCACAGCCGTTTATGGTCGGTCGCATGACCGAGCTTCTGCTGGCGGACGGCCCGCTAGATAAAGTTATGGAGATCGGTACCGGCTCTGGCTATCAAACCTCGGTATTGGCCCAGTTGGTTGAGCGGGTTTTCTCGGTGGAGCGCATTCAGGCGCTGCAAGAGCGCGCCAAAGAACGCTTGCAAGAGCTAAATTTGCGCAATGTGGTGTTTCGCTGGGGTGATGGCTGGGAAGGCTGGCCGGCATTGGCACCTTATAACGGCATTATTGTCACCGCTGCTGCTGCCGATGTTCCGCAAGCATTGCTCGATCAGTTAGCAATGGGCGGGCGCATGGTGATTCCCGTGGGCGCCGGCGATGAGCAACAGTTGCTGCTGATCGTGCGTGAAGAACACGGCTTCACCCATCACGTACTCGACTCGGTGCGTTTTGTTCCTTTGTTAAATGGCCCCTTGGCCTGATCTCTCGATTGACTGGATGGACCCATGAAAAAATATTTTCTGCTTTATGCGAAAGGCATCGCTATGGGCGCGGCTGACGTCGTCCCTGGTGTGTCGGGCGGTACTGTGGCATTTATCACCGGTATCTATGATGAGCTGCTGCGCTCATTGGCCAACTTTCCGCAGGCCATTGGCCTATTGTTGCGTGGCCGCATTGCGGCAGCTTGGCAGGCAGCCAATGCCACCTTTCTACTGGTGTTGCTGGCCGGTATTCTTACCAGCGTATTGAGCTTGGCGCGCCTGATAACTTACTTGTTGGCTGAACAACCGATCCCGGTCTGGTCATTTTTCTTTGGTCTGATTGTGGTCTCGTCGCATTTGGTCAGTCGAGAAATTCAACGTTGGAACTGGAGTCGCGGGGTCAGTTTTGCTTGTGGGGCGGGATTTGCTTACTGGATTACCGTGGCGACCCCTATGCAGTTGGGCGATGACCCTTTCACGCTCTTTTGTGCCGGCGCCATCGCTATTTGCGCAATGATTTTGCCGGGTATATCGGGCAGCTTTATTTTGGTTTTACTCGGTCTGTACGGGGTTGTTTTGGCCGCAGTGAACAATCTTAATGTGCTCTTGTTAGGTTTTTTTGCCAGCGGTTGTTTGCTCGGCTTAATTAGTTTTGCCAGCCTGTTGCGCTGGGTGCTCACCCGCTGGCGTGATCTGAGCCTGGCATTTCTGACCGGCTTGATGCTCGGCTCTTTGAACAAGATCTGGCCGTGGAAAGAAACCTTTACCTGGCGTATTGATTCGCATGGCGCGCAACTGCCGCTGCTGCAGGGTAATCTCTCACCAGAACGCTTTGCTGAGCTTAGTGGGCAAGATCCACAGGTGTTGATGGCCGTCGCGCTGGCCGTTTGTGGTGTGGTGCTGGTGCTTGGTTTGGAGTGGTTAGCCGGGCTAAATCAGCGCCGCGTTAAAGGTGTTGAGTAATTACTGTTATTAAACGTCAGCAGCCGTGAAGGGAGAAGCCGTTGAGTTTCACAAGCATAAAATTGCGAGTTTGCACTGGCAGCGTTGTATCGCGAATAAGCGCTCTGCTGCTTGTCAGCATGCTGAGTGCCTGTAGCAATTCGCCCTCAAACGGGGTGTCGGTGGTTGATCGCAACGGCAAAATGCAAAACGCGCAAAGTTCTCGGCAGCCGGTTAAAACCGGGCACTATGTGGTGCGACGTGGCGATACCTTATATTCGATTGCGTTTCGTTTTGGTTGGGATTGGAAAGTTCTTGCGCAACGTAACCATATTTCGGCGCCTTACGTTATTCGCAGCGGGCAAGTTATTCGCTTTGACGGTCGTACAGGCCCGGTGGCTTCGGGTGTGCAAAGTGCCAAAAATAGTAATCCGCCTGCTCTCACAAAATCCCAACCTGTTGCGGTGGTGCGTAGTGGCAATGTGCCGCCCGCAGCAAGTAAAACCGCGCAATCAGCGCCCTCTAGAGCAGTTAAAGCGACGACAAATAAAGCTCTCGGTCGCTGGACTTGGCCGGCCAATGGCGTGTTGATTGCCAAATTTTCATCAAACGGCAGTTTGAATAAAGGCATTGATCTGGCTGGTGAATTAGGCGAGCCTGTTTTGGCTGCGTCTGATGGTTCTGTTGTTTACGCCGGAAGTGGATTGCGGGGCTACGGCGAACTGATAATCATCAAACACAGTGATACCTACGTAAGTGCTTATGGACATAATCGTAGGCTTTTGGTACGGGAGGGGCAGCAAGTCAAGGTGGGGCAAGTGATTGCCGAAATGGGCTCTACGGGTACTGATCAGGTGAAGTTACACTTCGAAATTCGCCGTCAGGGTAAGCCGGTAGATCCGCTGCAATATTTGCCTAAACGTTGAGTTGCCGCTGACTTGTGCTATTGCGTAGTAAGCTCAAGCTCGAGTGATGCCACGGAAAACTTTTGTATTCGGTAGTGCAGTTTAGCTGCTCTAATTTGAGTGTCGAAGGTAGGTGTCCTAGTAGCTTGTTGTCGAACTCAGCTAGGGACAATAAAAATGGCACTCCAAAAAAAACAAACGCCAGTGTCTGATGTCGACGATGATGTTCTCGTCTTAGAAGAACGCATCGCCCTCGATGAAGTAGGTGACGAGGAGGAAGCTGCTCTTTCTCTGTCTGATCAAAAAGCTAAGAAAGCCAGCACGCCCAAACAACACAAATACATCGACTACACCCGTGCGCTAGACGCCACTCAGCTTTATCTCAATGAAATTGGCTTTTCGCCGTTACTGACTCCGCAAGAGGAAGTGCATTTTGCACGCCTGGCGCAAAAGGGTGATCCGGCGGGCCGCAAGCGAATGATCGAGAGCAATCTACGTTTGGTGGTGAAAATCGCCCGCCGTTATATTAATCGCGGTCTTTCGTTGTTGGACCTGATCGAAGAGGGCAACCTCGGCTTGATTAGAGCGGTGGAGAAGTTCGATCCAGAACGTGGTTTTCGCTTCTCGACTTATGCCACATGGTGGATTCGCCAAACTATTGAGCGCGCCATCATGAATCAGACCCGTACCATACGTCTGCCGATTCATGTGGTTAAAGAACTTAACGTATACCTGCGCGCTGCCCGTGAGCTGACGCAAAAGCTTGATCATGAACCCTCCGCTGAAGAGATCGCTAACCTGCTAGAAAAGCCGGTGAGTGACGTTAAGCGTATGCTCGGTTTGAACGAGCGAGTGGCGTCTGTCGATGTTTCGCTTGGCCCGGATTCAGATAAAACCTTGCTTGATACGCTCACCGATGAGCGGCCAACGGACCCCTGTGAGTTGCTGCAGGATGACGATCTGTCGCAGAGCATTGATCAGTGGTTGTCGGACCTCACCGAAAAACAGCGTGAAGTGGTTATTCGTCGCTTTGGCTTGCGCGGACATGAAAGCTGCACACTGGAAGAAGTCGGCCGAGAGATTGGTCTAACGCGTGAGCGGGTTAGGCAGATTCAGGTTGAGGCGCTCAAGCGCTTACGCGAAATCATGGAAAAAAACGGCTTATCAAGTGAGTCCTTGTTCAAATAGCAGGCTGGCTTGATTAGGTTAGTTAGCTGTGTTGCTGTAGATAATTATTTAGCGATGCACCTAAAGCAAACGCCCCGACTGGTTCGGGGCGTTTGCTTTTCAGCTCGCAGGTTTGGCGATTAGTTATATTTATGCGAAGTGCATTGCTTTGTCAGAGCTCGTTGATGTGTGGCTGCGCTCTGTGTCTCGGCCGCAAGCTCAAGCTGTATAGGTCTTTGTTGTGAAGCAGCTCCGGCGCACAGGCTATTTTGCGCAGAGCCTTGTAAGTATTTGCTTACAAGGCGTGTAGGTGTTGAACTTCTATACGCTGGGAAGTTGCCTTTTTTGCGTTTAACTTGCTGATTTATAATGATTATTTATTTTGGTATGTTTTTTATTGGGGATGTTTGCAGCTTGTTCGCTTGGTTTAAGTCGCTAATATCGCACCTGTGCCAAGGGACAGGTACAGGCCGGTAGGATGCTGGTCAGGACGTTGCGGGATGCGATTCATCAGGATGATGAGCGGAGATAAAGGGAGTAGGGATAAAAAGTGGGCGGGTAATCCCCGCCCCTTTTTTTGTCTGCAGAAAAGCAAAAGGCCTGCGATTAAGCAGGCCTTTGTCATTTAAGCAGGTATCTATTAACGATCTAGATACTGCAGCTTGTCTTTCACGCCATCCCACTCTTCGGCGTCGGCCAAGCCTTCTTTTTTCTCGGTGATGTTTGGCCAAACTTCGGCCAGATCACGATTGAGCTCAATAAATTCTTGCTGGTCTTCTGGTACTTCATCTTCGGAGAAGATGGCCTGTGCAGGGCATTCCGGCTCGCATAATGCGCAGTCGATGCACTCGTCAGGGTGGATTACCAAAAAGTTCGGACCTTCATAGAAGCAGTCCACTGGACAGACTTCTACGCAGTCGGTGTATTTGCACTTGATGCAGTTGTCGATGACTACGAAGGTCATGGTTGGTTTCTCCTCAGGCGACGGCTAAGCAAGCTCATTTAATGGGCACTGCCCAGCTCGGCAAGTTGATGGCTCTCGGCACCAGGCTAAAAGGCCGGAGCATCTATAAATTGCGCGCGATTCTAACAGCTTGTCAGCAATAGCGTTAGATGCGTGTCTTCCATGTATATAACAGTTCTAGCGCCCGTCGAGGACTCATATCATCAGGATTGAGTTTAGATAATTCATCCAAAATAGGGTGTGGCAGGCTGGAAAAAAGATCACTCTGCTGCGGCTTGAGTGGTGTGCCGCTCGTTTGCTCGGCCATTGCATGGGGCAGGCTGCTGGTCTCCAAACGTGCCAAATGTTCGCGAGCCCGCAAAATTACCGGGCCGGGTACCCCGGCGAGTTGTGCAACAGCCAGTCCGTAACTTTGGCTAGCAGGCCCTGGTAGTACATGGTGCAGGAAGATGATGCGCTCATTGTGCTCGGTGGCATTCAAGTGCACGTTGGCCACTAAGGGCTCGCTATCGGGCAGTACGGTAAGCTCGAAATAGTGGGTCGCAAACAGGGTGTAGGCGCGCAGTTTGGCCAATTGCTCAGCCGCCGCCCAGGCCAGTGAAAGGCCGTCAAAGGTACTGGTGCCGCGGCCCACTTCATCCATCAAGACCAAACTGCGCTCACTGGCGTTATGCAGGATATTGGCGGTTTCACTCATTTCGACCATAAAAGTCGAACGCCCACCGGCCAAGTCATCGCTGGAGCCGATACGGGTAAATATGCGATCGACCAGCGACAGTTCGCAGCTGGCTGCGGGTACAAAACTGCCGATATGGGCCAGCAGCACAATCAGCGCGGTCTGCCGCATATAAGTGGATTTACCACCCATATTCGGCCCGGTAATGATCAGCATGCGGGTGGCGTCATCTAGGGCCAGGTCGTTGGCCACAAACGGCGTACTGAGTACTTGCTCAACTACCGGGTGACGACCTTGCTGAATGCGCATGCAGGGTTCATCGACAAAGCGTGGGCAGTTAAGGTCTAGCGTTAGGGCGCGCTCGCCAAGGTTGCTCAATACATCCAGCTCAGCCAAGGCTGCCGCGCTGTCTTGCAGGTTGCCCAAGTGGCCGATTAATCGCTCAAGCAACTCGTCGTAGAGTTGCTTCTCGCGGGCCAGTGCGCGGCTCTTGGCGGATAAGGCTTTGTCTTCAAACGCTTTGAGTTCTGGGGTGATAAAGCGCTCAGCGCCTTTCAGGGTTTGTCGACGAATGTAGTCAGCTGGAGCCTGTTCGGCCTGTTTACTCGGCAGTTCGATAAAGTAGCCATGCACACGGTTATAGCCGACCTTCAAGTTGGCCAGTCCGGTGCGGGCTTTTTCACGGGCTTCGAGATCGATCAAAAACTGCCCGGCGTTTTCGCTGAGTGCTTGGTACTCGTCAAGCTCGGCGTCGTAACCGGTTTTCAACACACCGCCATCGCGAATGATCGCCGGCGGGTTATCGTTAATGGCCCGCATAAGCAGCTCGGCCAGTTGCGGATAGGTGGCAATACTGACGGCCAGTGCGCGCAAATGCGCAGACTCTAACGGGCTCATGGCTTGCTGCAGTTGCGGCAATGCGGCCAGTGCGTCACGCAGGCGTGCGAGGTCGCGGGGGCGCGCATTGCGTAAGCCAATACGGGCCAGAATTCGTTCTAGATCGCCGATTTCTTTAAGTTGTGGTTGCAGGGTTTCAAAGCGATAGCGGTCCAGCAGGCAGGCGATGGACTCTTGCCGCGCTTGAAGAATTTGCAGGTCGCGCAGTGGCCGGTTCAGCCAGCGGGTCAGCATACGGCTGCCCATGCTGGTTTGGCAGCGATCAACCACCGACTGCAAGGTGTTCTCGCGCCCGCCGGCGAGATTGCTGTCTAACTCCAGATTGCGCCGGCTGGCACCATCGAGAATGACCGTGTCATCCAGGCGTTCATGGCGCAGATTGCGCAGGTGTGGCAGGGCAGTGCGTTGGGTTTCCTTGGCGTAGCCCAGCAAGCAACCGGCAGCGCCAATCGCAAGCGTCAGGTTTTCGCAGCCAAAACCTTTTAAGTCCTGAGTGGCGAACTGCTGGCACAGGCTTTTAAAGGCCGAGTCGCGCTCGAAATCCCAGGGTGCGCGGCGGCGCACGCCACGGCGTTTTTCAGCCGGCAAGCCGTGTGGCCAGTCATCTGGAATCAACAGTTCTACCGGATTGAGGCGTTCTAACTCGGCCAGTAGGTTTTCCCAGCCGGGAATCTCCAAAACAGAGAAGTTGCCGCTGGTGATGTCCATTACCGCCAGGCCAAACAGTCGTTCATCGCCGAGTACGGCGGCAATCAGGTTATCGCGGCGCTCATCGAGCAGGGCCTCATCACTGACGGTGCCGGGGGTAACAATGCGTGCTACTTGGCGCTCAACTGGGCCTTTGCTGGTGGCGGGGTCGCCGACCTGCTCGCAAATCACCACCGACTCGCCAAGCTTGACCAGTTTGGCCAGATAGCCTTCGGCGGCGTGATAGGGGATTCCGCACATCGGAATCGCCTGACCGGCAGATTGACCGCGCGAGGTCAGGGTGATGTCCAGTAACTTGGCCGCACGCTTGGCGTCTTCATAGAAAATCTCGTAGAAGTCGCCCATCCGGTAAAACATCAGCAACTCAGGATGCTGACTTTTCAGCCGCCAATACTGCTGCATCATCGGGGTGTGTGCGGATAAATCTTGAATTGCTTTAGTCATCAGGTACTTAGCGTAATTTATTGAAAAGTGTGGGGCAGATTTGGGGCATTTCACTTCAGTTTTTGCATGCCGCTCCAGATGTGTTGCAGCTCGTTTGGAGACTCTTCGTCCATCCACTTGCCGTACACGTCCACCAGCATAGTGAAGTCTTTATGGCCCATCTGCTTTGAAATAAACGCAAGGTTACCACGGGCTGTTAGGCACCAGCAGGCGTAGGTGTGGCGAGTTTGGTACGGGCGGCGATGACGGATTTCTGCGCGGCGCTGAATGTTTCCCCACTTGGTATTCCATGCGGTTGGGGCAAACCAAGCATTGACCTTTGTACGGCGAGCTTGCGTGGTTGGGGATAGCAGCGGTGTTACCCGTTCGAGTTTTGTTTGATGCCTATTCAGGTAAACGGTGATCGACTCCGGTTTGGCGTTAGCTGATATGTCCAGCAGCGTCTTGCATGCTGCAAGGGCTGGCGGCAGTAGCATTATGGTGCGCGGTTTGCCTGTTTTCGGTAGCTTAAACGTACCGCTACCCGTGATTGCACGGGTGATTTTTAGTAACCCCGCGTCAATATCGATATCTTCCCTAGCCACCGCGCACAGTTCCCCTGGGCGTAGACCCGTGTAAACGGCCAGTGTAATTGCGGCCGCGTCCATTGGGTGCAGCAGCCTTTCTCAATCAGTAGTTTGAACTCGGCCTGTGTCAGTGGTTCTGGCTCGATGTCGCTCATTTCGAAACGCACGCACGCGGCTGCAAGCCCTGGCTTGCAGTAGCTGTTGCTCTCGCACCAGCCCAGAAATCCGGCCAAAGTGGCTAGGTAGTGATTGGCGGTCGATGTCGCGCGCGCCTCAATCAATTCCACCCGTAGTTTCTGGATGTCCTCGGGTAGCAGCAGGCTGGCCAGCCGATCTTTGCCGAGCAGTTCAACGCAGATGCCGAGCGCCCAACCGTAACGTCGCTCGGTTTCTGCGGTGATGTCCACGGCCTTCAGAGGTTTGTAGCGCTCGAGCAGGGCGTGCAACCGTTCGTCTTTGGTGTTGCTGTAATTGCCAGCGTGCTTGGAGTCTGGGAAGTGGCGGGCATAGTCAAATGTACCCAGCTTGATCTCATGCAAAATCGCAGCCCTGAGTTGGGCTGCGTACTTGATGTTGGCTTTGGTGATGGGGAGGCCAAGGGATTCGCGGCAGCGGCGTCTGCGCCACATGAATGTGATGCGCAGGTTGCTGCCGTGGATCTCTACGCCTTTATGTTTCTCCAGTTCGGCCTCTAAGCCGCATGCTGGGGGGCGTTCTCGACCCATTTGTCGACCTCCTCAATGTTGATAAAAATCCGACCGTCACTGGCTTTACGCCAGATCCGGCCCTGCGGCCAAGTGCCGTTTTTGGTCTTGTGCCGTAGGGCATCTTCGCTATAGCCAGTCAGCTCTGCTGCACGCTTAATTAGTACCCAACGCGGTAGGCTCATGGTTGCACCCCCTTATGCTGGTTGATGGCCTGGCGCCGTTTTGAGCAGCCCTGGTGGTTGCCATGGGCGCGGTGCTTGCCGCATTGGTCGCAGATGGTGACCAGTTGCAGATTCTGCATCGGCATGCCGTTAGGTGTAGTGGTTCGGAGTAGAGGCTTCATGCTGCCCCCTTCTGGACGCAGGGGACTAAAGTTGCCAATCTCGGTGAAACTTGATTAGCAGGGAGGCGGATATGGATTGGCGAGTTCAAATGCGGCGCAGTAGCTTTTTTGCCATCTGCTGCATGTGGGGTGTTTTGATCATCACCCCTGCTTTGTGGTTGTTGATTGGAGTAATGTCCGATTGGGCTTAACTGCGGACTCAATACCTACGGGTATGTGAGTGGGAATCCTCTAAGAATTGTCGACGCTTACGGTTTGATGGGGTATTGCGGTACGCCAGGCGGTTATTGCGGGCCGCCAGCAACACACGCAAATCTTTCAGTCGGAATTTGCTGGGGAACAATGTGTGGTGAGATTAAAGAGGGTTCACCGGGTGGCGCGCAGCTGTCAATTCCGTATCCGCCAGAGGTATCTATATCAGTAGGGATTTGCGTTCCGATAAAGCAGCCGGAAATGTGCACGCTAGATGATCTTGTTGGTAATGGTAGCGATTCTATTCCGGATGGTGGAACTGCCAGCTTTGGAGTGAAGTATGCCGGTACATCTATCTCGCACAGCGATATGTGCTTACAGGCTGGCCTTGGTTTTGGTTCGCCCGTAAATATCAAAAAAGACATTGGCCCTATATTTTGAGTGCGTAATATTATGAGCATTGAAACAGTATTAAATCTTTCAAATATTCTATGGTTATTGCTTTTTTTGTTGGTGTCTGCTGGATACTTTGTGCTAATGATCAATGCCTTGAGCTTAACCACCAATAAATTCGGTGTTTTATTTGGGCCTTGGTTTCTCGATTACAAATCATTCCCGACGGAGGAAGGAAAGCGGTGCTGTAAGTTTGGCGCGTTACTTGTTTTAATTTTGGCAATTTTGGTGGTGGCTAGATTTTTCTATTGGAGAGAGGTGCTGGCTATGATTTTCAGACTTACAAACTAAAAGGGAAAGGGGACGGATGCTGAGGTTTCCCCTCAAATTTTTTATAAATTTCAAACGCTTATCGCGGTATGGTGGATTAATTCGTAGGGTGGAATCGCCGCAGGCGCTTCCACCGTTACAGCGACCCGCTCGCTGTCACATTCGGCATGCCAACCAACGCTCCACCTTGTGCGGGGTGTTTTGTTTGCTGCGCTGGGCTGGGCTGACGGATTACACCGCTGCGCGGCTAATCCATACGGCCCTAAGATCATTTTATGCAGCGGGGTGTTCAACCCTTTCCGGTTTGGTGTATCCGGTTAGACCAGCAGGGTGTTCAGATTGGTGCAGGGAAAAGGGGACGAATTTATTTAATTCCCCTGACCACCCAAGAAGTCCTAAGCCCAGCCATGCGCTGGGCTTTTTTTCACCCGCGATTTAGCCGATTGCCTTGCACCTCGCAGCGCTCGCTGCCGGCTTTTTCTAGCAAGGTAGGGCGGGTCATGACCCGCGCTGATCGGTCTTTCGGTCACTGAATTAATTTGTGTGTACGCTGTATTTACATGGCGACGCTTTTGGGATTTTGTGGGTTGCGCTGCGTTTGCTTGGGGTTGCTGGTGCGGCGGGGATTGCTTGGCGGGTTACGCCGCTGCGCGGCTAACCCGCCCTACGGTTTTGCTGGTGTTGGAATGGGTTTCACTTGGGCGTCACCAGCAGATCCTGGAAATGAAGATCCCGACAGGCTTGGTATGAATATACAAACTCCCGGAGTTAGTGTGGGATATAACGTTCCGGTAAATAATAAAGGTGCAGAACAATGAGCGAAAATGCGCTAAGAATTTTAGTGCCTGTGTTAATTCTATGGTGCGTCTTTATATCAGTGGCAATGACCTTCGTGCCCGTGAAGGTATTAGATTACGTAAAAGGCAGCAGAATATGGATGTGGTACCTGACAAAATTGTTTAATTTTAAGGCTGAATCCCTCAATACGGCTCAAGCCGCGCGCTGGGTCCGAACACAGGGTGTGGTTAGCATGGGGGCTACCATTTTAGTGCTATATGCATGGGCTTTTGGCAGGTGAACAAAAAAAGCAGAAACTCGGAGCCCAATATCGAATTGGACGATGAAAAAATAGCTAATTAATTAGCCAGGTAGGGCGGGTGAAACCCGCAGCACTTAATAACCGGGTAGATTAATTTTCCGCCCGCCCAAAACGCCCTAAGCCCAGCCCTGCGCTGGGTTTTTTTTCAGCCGCGATTTAGCCAAACGCCTTGCACCTCGCAGCGCTCGCTGGCGGGTTTTGGCCTACCATTTTTAGGTTCGTCACGCCCTGCAGGACAGCCAGATAGGACGCGTCGTGGGGGTGATGGATAAGATCAATGCAAAGTGGGGTGAGGAACGCTGGGCCCTAGTAGGGTT
>JBBKVZ010000379.1:0-2758 GCA_037968715.1 Pseudomonas sp. | reverse complement strand
CCGGCCAACATCCAGCCGGTCGGGCGATCAAAGGCCTGCGCTGGATTGTTGATGCGAAACTGGTTTTTACCGATCCGCGGCCAGCCGGTCTCGACACTTTTCCAGCCTTCGGGTAGCTCAACTTGTAGGCGGGCGACCAACTCAACTTTATCGTCAGGGCTAAAGTCGGCGGGAGGAATCAGATCATCGCCGCGCAGCAACGCCCAATCGCCAGTGATTCTTGCCGAGTAAGCGCCGGAAGGTTCCAGCTGATTGATCCGCACCCGATAACTAAGGCTGGCCTCGCCTTTGCTGGGCGTCCACAGAGCGTGACCATTGCCGTCTGCTTGCCACTGACCGTCGGCTTTAAACGCCGAATATTGCCCGTCGGTGGGTAGAAAGAATTTCACACTCTGGATCAACTCACCCTTGGCTAGGGTCACGCGCACGTCGGCCTCCTCGGTTGCCGGCAAAAAACGCACGGTGTAATCCAGGTCGACTTTCTTGGCCGCCAGCACGGGCGTGCTCAGCAGCAACAGCACGGCCGTCAATGGCAGACGTCTAGGCATGGGCATGTCGCAGTGTCCTTTAGCAAGCAGCGCAGCACCGGCGGCAAACTGCCGGGGCGCAGAATGGTTAACAGCAGCCGTTAGCCGGAGCGAAAAATCAGGTAATCCTCCCAGTCATCCTCGGCCACGCTGTTCTCGCTGAGCATGCGCCCAGATTGCGAGATGCGCTGGCGATGCACTGCATCCACATCGCCACTGACCAAGTAATGCCACTCGGGCAAATCCTTGCCCTCGGCGACCAAGCGATACGCGCATGTTGGCGGCAGCCACTGAAACTGATCGGCCTGCGAGGGGGTTAACTGAATACAGTCCGGCACAAACGTGCGCCTATTCGAATAGTCAGTGCAACGGCAGCTGGTGAGGTCGAGCAGTTTGCAGGCGATGCGGGTGTAATACACGCTGCCATCGTCTTCGTCTTCAAGCTTTTGCAGGCAACACAAACCGCAGCCATCGCAGAGCGACTCCCACTCAACGGCATCCAGTTGCGCCAGGCTTTTACGTTTCCAGAAGGGTTCGACGGTGACGGTCATGGCAATACACTGATGGGTACAAAAGGCCGGCAGTTTAGCAGCCTGGCAAACTTAACGCTGCCTAGCAGCGACCAAGGCCAGCGGCTTAATAGCCGCGAGCAAACTCAACCAAACCCTGCATGGGGGTGCCTGCCCGATAAGCCTGCAGGTTGCCTAAAAACAGCTCGACCATGGGTTCTGGCAAGGTAGGCGCGGCACTATGCCCGGTGAGTAACAGACGCGGCGCAGTCCAAAAGGCATGCTCCGCCGCCGGCGGCTCTTGTCGGCACACATCAATCACCGCTGCGGCTAAAGCGCCGCGGGTCAAGGCGTCCACCAGATCAGCATCCACCACTGCCGAACCACGCCCGGCATTGATAAACACCGCGCTGGGTGGCAGTTGTGCGAACAGTTGGGCAGCAAATAGATTTTGCGTAGCGGGTGTGTCGGGCAGCAAGTTGATCAGGTAATCCGCCTGCGGCAGTAAACTCGGTAACTGCGCCAAATTGACTACTGCCTGAAACGGCGCCTGCACACGAGCCTGACTGGCCACACCAAATACCTGCAACTGCAGGGCGCTAAACAGCTGCGCGACCTGCGTGCCTATCTCCCCCACACCGACCAGCACCACTCGCCGCCCGGCCAAACCTTGCGCTGGAGTGTTATCCCACTGGCGCGCCTGCTGGCTATGCTGGCGCGCCAGCAATTGCCGCTCATGGGCGAGCATATAGGTCAGTAGGTACTCGGCCATCAGCTGACCGAAAATACCCACTGCGCGGGTCAGGCAATAATCACGCGGTAACTCGGCAGCCAATAAGGGCGTAATGCCCGCCCAGGTGGACTGCAACCACCGCGGCTTAAAGCCGGCCCGCAACAGCGGCACCAGCAGGTCTGGCGCGCCTAACCAAATATCACAAACCCCAGCCTGCACCGTTAGTTGCGCCTGCGTAGCCCCCATGCACAGCTGCAACTGCGGCTCGGCGGCCAGCAATAGCTCGGCATAACGCTCGTGGTGAGGCTCGGCAAGCAGGACGCGCACGGCTTACATCGGGTCGTTACGGCGCAGCAGCTCTTCAGGCAGATGTTCGATGTACTCATCCTCAGCCGGCGGCATTTGCAGGTGGTAGCCCTGCTTTTCGAGATTGGCCAACACCAAAGTAATGTCTTCGCGCGCCAATTGTCGCTCAGGGGTGAGCACCAAGTCGAAGGTATGGATGGGCACGCCAAAGGCCACTAGCAGGCTTTCCGGTACGCGCTTGAGCGCCTCGCTGCGTTCAACGTACAGGTACATTTCGTTTTTGCGCGGGCTTTTATAGATGGAGCAAATACGTTTCATGCAGTTTCCTTGGCCAACAGCGTTAGCAATGCTTGGCCCATTAATTCACGGCGCCAGCCCCGCAGGGAGTCTGGCAATTGATAGGGGCCATTGGGGTAGCCGGTTTTCAGTAAGGCATCCAGGGTTTTCTTGCGCAGCATCAACTCTTGCGCCATGTCTAGGCGCTCAGCTTCACCCAAGCCATAGGCACGCAGTTTTTTCAGCAACGCGCTGGCTTCGATCGGCAACGGCTCCGCCACCGCTGGCGGCCATTCGGATGGTGGCAGTGCGGCAGCATTTTTAATAATGGCCAGTATGGTCTCGCCGTCGTGACGCACCGTGCGCGGGTGCATTTCTTCAATGCGCGCCAAGCTGCCTAGGTTGTC
>JBBKVZ010000378.1:0-5427 GCA_037968715.1 Pseudomonas sp. | reverse complement strand
CAGTCTGGGGTTTTTCACCGACGAAAAAAAGCCCCGCACAAGGCGGGGCTAAGAAGGAGCAGCGTTGTTGCAGTGAAGTTAGAACACGTATTGAGCGCGCAACGAGATAGCCTTGCCGTCGTCATCGGTAGCAGCAGCCGAGCGACCTTGCAATGTAACGGTATCGCTATCGGAGGTGGTCATCAGGTAGTTAGCTGACAACTTGACGGCTTCGTTGGCGTACCAGTTAACACCCAGGGTGTGAACCTTGGCAGTAGTTTCGTCAATGCCGGCTGTGCCTAGATTCTGGTCATCTTCAACCTTCAGGTTGTCGTAACGGTAGAATACTTCCCAAGCACCGATAGCCTTGTCGGCTGGCTTAATGGAGTCAAACTTGGCGCCGTCCAATTTATATTTACGCGACTCACCCGTCAGGGTGTAAGCGAACAAAGCGTTATAACCGGTGGCTTCACGATCACCATTGGTATTGGTGCCGCTCAAGCTACGCTTGAGATATTCACTCTGCACCGACATCGGGCCGTTCATATAAGCGAATTCAAGACCGACAACACTGTCGTCATCAAAGCCGAGTACGTCTGATTTAGCCAAAACTATTTTGCTTGAGTTCTGGGTATTTTCCGAAACACCACGCACATCTAGGCGAGTGTCGATCTTGCCGTCGAACTTGCCGGCACCGCCATAGGTGCGGGTTGCATAGTCAAGGCCAAAGTGCAGCACTTCAGTGTCAGCAACGATAGGGGCAAATACGCCGCGAGCGAAGAAGCTATTGACGTCCTTACCATCAGTATCTTCAAGGCCGGTGCTCTTATCTTGCTGCTGGACACTGGTCGAACCGTAGAACATGCCAGCGGCAGTGCCGTTAACCTGAATACCCATGCCTTCTTCGCTGTCGGTAGTCCAGGAAGCCAAGTCCAGAACAGAAGAGCGTTCGATGGTGGTTACCCACTTGGAACTGGTAGCCTTTTCTAAGCTGTAATCAGGGTCAAAACGACCGACTTTAATATTGATCGGTGCGAAGCCGGTGTAGGTGATGGTCACTTCGTCGTAGTTAGTGCTGCTACCGGCCTTATCGGCGAAGTTAATGTTGGCCTGATAGCGCCAATCTTGGTAGTTACCACCAAACTCCAACTGAGCACGACGGAAATAAGACTCGTTAGCCGAGTCGTTATTCTTGGTGTAGAAGCCATCAAACTGATCGAAGTCAGCCTGGATACGACCACCCAACTTGAAGCTGTATTCTTTATCGGTGGTGAATACTTCTAGGCCACCTTTAGTTTTAACAATGATGTCAGTGCCGTCAGTAGTTACGGTACCGGCGAAAGCATGGGCCGAAACGGCCAGTGCCAAAGCGCTGGCGATAAAACCGGCGAAGTGCTTACGAATCATCCAGAATTCCCCTATTGGTCTTAAGAAACACCAGAGCGTCTTGGCTCTTTTGTGTAGGGGAATCTTGCCAACGGCATATTTCAGCCAGACGGCTAAATCGTGAAGCTTTTGTTACAACGGAACTTTTTTAAGCATTTGAAATACAAGCATTAATCCATTAATAAGCGCATTAGATGAACACGCTTTTCCTCGCCACATACTCACCCTCTACACGACAAATCCACACCCACCGACTCGCGATTGCAACGCCGCAACCCAGCCTCAACCATCCAGTTTCCGAGCAAGCCCGTTTTGCCGCAAGCAACGCACCATCTTCTTGCGTGGCTGCGCCTGAACCGCACCAAGACTAATCAGGGCTCGATTGGCAAGCACCTGCACTGCAGCTTGAAACAACCCCACACAAACCATTCAACCTATTGTTTTAAATAGAGAAAAAAATCAAATTTGAAAGTTGGCAAGCACCTTGCAAAAGCTCTGTTACCACGTCTTAGGATCGCCAATGGCGGTGATCGGGACGAACTGACAAAGACGTCAACGGTAGCCACCTCTGCTTACAGAGGGCTTACCCGCGACGTCTTTTTTGCTTCTGTCACCGTGAGGGTCAACCATGCACAGCACTCGTAACCGCCGTAGCTTTATCAAGTCCACTCTGGCCAGCCTGGGTTGCGCCGCGCTATTCAGTCTGAGTCCTTTGGCCGCCAGTTTTGCCCAAGCCGCCGATGCGGAAAAAGCCGAACTCAAGCTCGGCTTTATTAAGCTGACCGACATGGCGCCGCTGGCCATCGCCTACGAGAAAGGCTTTTTCGAAGAAGAAGGCTTATTTGTCACCCTCGAAGCCCAAGCCAACTGGAAGGTGCTGCTCGACCGAGTAATCACCGGCGAACTGGACGGCGCGCACATGCTGGCCGGCCAACCATTGGGTGCCTCCATCGGCTTCGGCACCAAAGCCGAAATCGTCACAGCCTTTTCCATGGACCTCAATGGCAATGCCATCACCATGTCTAATGCCGTGTGGGAGGAGATGAAAAAACACGTACCGATGGCCAATGGCAAACCAGTCCACCCGATCAAAGCCGACGCCTTGCTGCCGGTGATCGAGCAATTTAAAGCCAAGGGCAAGCCCTTCAATTTGGGCATGGTGTTCCCAGTTTCCACCCACAACTATGAACTGCGTTACTGGCTGGCCGCCGGCGGGATCAACCCGGGTTATTACGCGCCGAACAAAGGCGACATCAGCGGCAACCTGAGTGCCGACGCGCTGCTCTCGGTAACCCCGCCGCCGCAAATGCCGGCCACCCTGGAAGCCGGCACCATTAATGGTTACTGCGTAGGCGAGCCATGGAATCAGGCAGCGGTGTTCAAAGGTATCGGCGTGCCGGTGATTACCGACTTGGAAATTTGGAAAAACAACCCAGAGAAGGTCTTCGGGGTTTCCAAAGAGTGGGCCGATGCCAACCCAGAAACCCACAAACACTTGGTTAAGGCGCTTATCCGCGCTGCCATGTGGCTGGATGCTGACAACAACGCCAACCGAGCCGAAGCGGTGCAAATTCTCTCCCGTCCAGAATATGTCGGCGCCGATGCCAAGGTGATTGCTAACTCAATGACCGGCACCTTCGAATACGAGAAAGGCGACAAGCGTGACGTGCCAGACTTCAACGTATTCTTTCGCTACAACGCCACCTACCCGTACTACTCCGACGCTATCTGGTACCTCACGCAAATGCGCCGCTGGGGACAAATCAGCGAAGCCAAACCTGACAGCTGGTACCTAGAAACGGCGAAAAAAGCCTACAAGCCAGAGACCTATCACCAAGCAGCTGCTGAGCTGGTCAGCGAAGGCAAAGCCAAAGCCAGTGATTTTGTGGCTGCCAACGAGGAAGGTTTCCGCGCGCCCACCAATGAATTTATCGATGGCCTGACCTACGACGGTCGCCAGCCAAACGCCTATATCGAGCAATTCAAGATTGGTCTGAAAGGCAGCGAAGCGCCTTAAATCGATGGCCCAGTAACACCTCGCACCTGAAGCAAGCAACTGCTGAACCTGTGGCAGCCGGAGCCCCGGCTGCCCTTTCCAGAGAGGACAAGACGATGAGCAACCCAGCCGTCGCCGATACAATTCAGAGCACCCTTAAAGCCGCTCGTCGAGCACGCCTGAAACGCGTACTGCCGGGCATCATCATGCCGCTGGTGGGAATTCTGGCCTTCTTACTGTTCTGGCAACTGGTGTCCAGTAACATCCATACCAGCCTGGGCCAATTCCCAGGACCGGCCCAAGTGGCCACGCAATTTAATGGCCTGATCGATGCGCAAATTGCCGATCAGAAAAAAGCCGCAGCCTTCGAAGCACGGCAATCGGAGCGCAATGCTAAGTTGCTGGAGAAAGACCCGGACGCCAAGATCCGCCAGTACCCTTACACCGGCAAGCCAACCTTCTTTAAGCAGATTTTCACCAGCCTCTACACGGTGATGACCGGCTTCTTGCTCGCCTCCTTGATCGCCGTGCCGTTAGGCATTGTCTGCGGCCTGAGCAAAACCATTTACAGCGCCATCAACCCATTGATTCAGATCTTCAAACCCATCTCGCCACTGGCCTGGTTGCCGCTGGTGACCATTGTGGTCAGCGCGGTGTACACCAGCCAAGACCCGATATTTGCCAAGTCATTCATCATCTCGGCGCTAACCGTGACCCTGTGCTGCCTGTGGCCGACGCTAATCAACACCACAGTCGGCGTGGCCAACCTCGACAAAGACCTACAAAACGTCAGCCGTGTGCTGCGTCTTTCGCCCATCAGCCATGTGCGCCGGATCGTGTTACCGGCGGCAGTACCGATGATCTTTACCGGTTTGCGCTTGTCGCTGGCCACCGGCTGGATGGTATTGATTGCGGCAGAAATGCTCGCGCAAAACCCAGGTTTGGGTAAGTTCATCTGGGATGAATTTCAAAATGGCAGCTCCAACTCGCTGGGCCGAATCATGGTCGCGGTGATTGTTATCGGTCTGATTGGCTTTGCCCTTGACCGTCTGATGCTTGAGCTACAGCGCTATGTCAGCTGGGACAAAAATGCCGACCTGCGCTAAGCCCACCTACTTGTTAAGGAGCCTGCCATGAGCACATCCAATCACCTTGAACTGTCTAACGTCGGCATTAGCTTCCCCACCGACAACGGTCTGTATTGCGCCCTGCAAGGCGTGAACTTGAAGATAAGCAAGGGCGAATTCGTCTCGCTGATCGGCCACTCCGGCTGCGGCAAATCCACCGTCCTCAACATCGTCGCCGGCCTCTATCAAGCCAGCACCGGCGGGGTAATTCTCGATGGCCGCGAGGTTAACGAGCCAGGTCCAGAGCGCGCTGTAGTGTTTCAAAACCACAGCTTATTGCCTTGGCTAAGCTGCTACGAAAACGTCGAACTGGCAGTTCGCCAAGTATTCAAAGGCAGCAAGAGCCGCCGCGAGATGCGCGAGTGGATCGAGCACAACCTCAACCTAGTGCAGATGATGCACGCCAAAGAGAAACGCCCCAGCGAGATTTCCGGCGGCATGAAACAACGTATCGGCATCGCCCGCGCCTTGGCCATGCAACCTAAAGTATTGCTGATGGACGAACCCTTCGGCGCCCTCGACGCCCTGACCCGCGCCCACCTGCAAGACTCCGTGATGGAGATTCACGCCAGCCTCGGCAATACGGTGATCATGATCACCCACGATGTCGATGAAGCGGTGTTGTTGTCCGATCGCATCGTGATGATGAGCAACGGCCCCTCAGCCAGCATCGGTGAAATTTTGCAGGTCGACTTACCCCGCCCCCGCGACCGCATGGTGATGGCTAACGATCCGCGTTATCACCAATATCGCGCCGCCGTGCTGGAGTTTTTGTATCAGCGCCAGCATCGCCCGGCGGCCTAAATTCGCCGATTAAACTGAGTAATCGGTCAGAAGTTCTGCGCAGCGCTGCATCCCCAGCTCTGCCAAGGTGGGTAAGCCTGGGCAGAGCTGGTAAACTGCGGCCATCTGAGTCTTGCCGAGAGCTACAGCGTGGAA
>JBBKVZ010000377.1:0-4877 GCA_037968715.1 Pseudomonas sp. | reverse complement strand
TGCACCACGTCTTCTTCCAAGCGCTTCATCTGCATGCTCACCGCCGACTGGGTGCGGTTCAGGCTTTGCGCTGCGCGGGTGAAGCTGCCGTGATCGGCAATGGCGACGAAGCTGCGCAGCAATTCGGTGTCGATACTCGGGTAGTTGGCCATTGATCAATTTCCAAGATACTAAGCATAAGAAACATTCGTTGGATTGATCTTAAGCCCGCACCGACACTTTAGTCATCCCCGGCCGCAGCAGGACGTTGCGCAACTGATGGGAGGCGGTGAGTGGAGAGGTGTCTGATGAAGGATCAACAAGGTTATGCCGTAGTCGCGGGAGGCGCGCGCGGGCAATTGAGGGTTGCCCGGTGGTTGCAGTTGGCGTGGCGACAACTGCGCCGCTGGCAACAGTTGGCCGCCCAACGTCGGCAGCTAGCCAGCTTGAGTGACGCGGCGTTGAAGGACCTAGGCATCAGCCGAGCGGATGTCTATCAGGAGGCCGAGCGGCCGTTTTGGGATGATCCTTTGCGCCGTTGACAGGTTATTCTGCCACCCACATGAATCAATAAGGACGTTGCGATGAGCCTGAATTATGAACTGGCGCAAGCCAATATTGCCCGCACCAAGGCGGCCTTGACCGATCCCTTGATGCAGGGCTTTGTCGAGCAATTGGCGCCGATTAATCGCTTGGCCGATAACAGCCCGGGGTTTGTTTGGCGGTTACAAACCGAGGAGGGCGATGCGACCTCGATTCAGCTGTTCGATGATGCGCGGATCATCGTCAACTTATCGGTGTGGACTTCGTTTCAGGCACTGAAGCGTTTTGTTTATTCGGGCGAGCATCTGCAGGTGCTGAGAAGTAAGCAGCGCTGGATGGAGCAGCTCGACTCGCCGGCGCTGGTGTTGTGGTGGGTGCCTGCGGGCCATCGTCCGAGCCCGCAGGAAGCGCGTCAGGCATTGCTGCGCTTAGAGCAGCAAGGGCCGACAGCCGCGGCCTTTACCTTTGCTAAACCTTATGCAATCAGTCATGGGTTGGCGTTGGCCAACTAAGCCGCAGGCCGGTTGCCGCGCAGTGGTGGATAACCACTTGGCGAGAAACCGGCTGCGTGGGACTAGCTTGGTTGGCGCAGGTGTACCACACGCTGCGGGAATGGAATTTCCACGCCAGCGGCGGTCAGCTGTTCTTTGGCTTGCTCGGTAAAGTCAAAGGTCACTGGCCAGTAGTGTTCACTGGCCACCCAGATGCGCAGCACCAGATTGACCGCGCTATCGCCCAGCCCGGTTACATAGACTTGCGGCTCTACGTCGGTGAGTACGCGTGAGTCTTGGGCAATTTCCAGCAACACGCTGCGAGCCAGCTTGATGTCGCTGCTGTAGTCGATGCCCACGGCAATGTCGATGCGCCGCTTAGGTTCAGCCGAGTAGTTGGTGATATGCCCGTTAGAGAGGCTGCCGTTGGGTATTACCACGACTTTGTTGTCGGCGGTTTTTAGTACGGTGTGGAAAATCTGGATGTTGGCGACGCTGCCCGAAACACCTTGCGCCTCAATCCAGTCGCCAATTTTAAACGGGCGAAACAGCATGATCAGCACGCCGCCGGCAAAATTCCCCAAGCTGCCTTGCAGAGCCAAGCCAATGGCTAAGCCTGCGGCACCAATCATGGCAATAAACGAGGTGGTTTCCACGCCGATCATCGATGCCACGCTGATCAGCAAGAGCACCTTGAGAGACATGCTGGCCAAGCTGCGCACAAAGCCGTGCAAGGCCAGGTCGACATCGCGCTGGGTCAGTAAGCGGCCGACCTTCTGGGTTATGGTGTTGATCAGCCACCAGCCGCCCAATAGCGTGACGATTGCTAGAGTCAGTTTGCCGCTGTAATTGAGTAGCAGCGGTAGCCAGGACTCGGAAAATTTCAGCAGCTGGTCGATGTTTAACTCCATGGAAACTCCTTATGGGTTTAGGTCTGCGTAATTTGGCGCGCCTTAGCGGCGCACTTCCTTGAGGGTTTCAGCGATCAGGAACGCCAGTTCCAGCGACTGGTCGGCGTTCATGCGGGGGTCGCAGTGGGTGTGATAGCGGTCGGATAAACCGTCTTCGGTGATCGGTCGGGCGCCGCCGATGCACTCGGTAACATTCTGCCCGGTCATCTCGATATGGATGCCGCCGGCGTAGCTGCCCTCAGCCTGATGTACGGCGAAGAACTGCTTCACTTCGGCGAGAATCTGCGCAAAGTCGCGGGTCTTGTAACCGCTGGAGGCCTTGATGGTGTTGCCGTGCATCGGATCTGAGCTCCACAACACCTGGCGGCCTTCGGCTTGCACGGTTTGGATCAGGCGCGGTAGGCCGGCTTCGACTTTGCCGGCGCCCATGCGCACGATCAGGTTGAGGCGGCCAGGATCGTTGTCCGGATTGAGGATATCGATCAGGCGAATTAAATCTTCGCTGGTCATGCTCGGGCCGACTTTCACGCCGATCGGGTTACCGACGCCGCGCAAGAATTCAACGTGGGCGCCGTCTAGTTGCCGGGTGCGATCGCCGATCCACAGCATGTGCGCCGAGCAATCGTAGAAGCCGCCGGTGAGGCTGTCTTGACGCACGAAGGCTTGCTCGTAGTTGAGCAGTAAGGCTTCGTGGGCGGTAAAGAAACTGGTCTCACGCAGCTGCGATGAGCCGTCCATACCGCAGGCACGCATAAACGCTAGGGTTTCGTCGATGCGACTGGCCAGTTGACTGTACTTCTCGCCAAGGGCCGAGTTGGCGATAAAGTCCAGGTTCCATTGGTGCACTTGATGCAGGTCGGCAAAACCGCCTTGGGCAAAAGCACGCAGTAGATTGAGGCTGGCGGTGGACTGGTGGTAGGCCTGCAGTAGGCGCTCCGGGTCTGGCACACGGCTCTTTTCAGTGAAGTCGATGCCGTTGACGATGTCGCCACGGTAGGCAGGCAGTGTCACGCCGTCGATGGTTTCGTCATTGGCTGAGCGCGGTTTGGCAAATTGCCCGGCCATACGGCCGACCTTAACCACTGGGCAACCCGCGGCAAAGGTCATCACGATGGCCATCTGCAGCAGCACCTTAAAGGTGTCACGAATTTTTAAGGTGGAAAACTCGGCAAAGCTCTCGGCGCAGTCGCCCCCTTGTAGCAAAAACGCACGGCCTTGGGTGACCTCGGCAAACTGACGGCGTAACTCTCGAGCCTCTCCGGCAAACACCAGCGGCGGATAGCTGGCGAGCTTTTGCTCGACTTCCAACAGGTGCGCAGCATTCGGGTAGATGGGTTGTTGCTGGATAGGTTTACCTTTCCAGCTTGCAGGGCTCCAGGATTGCGACATCAATCTTCTCGGTTATTGGTAGTTAAACAGGTGAGCATGGTAACCGATGAAGGTGGTGGTTCAAGTCAATCGCCGTGGGCAGGCAAACCCAGGTGCAGTGGTTTTAGCCTCGCGGACAGTGCGCATAGATGATTTAGCGCGTGACCCCGGCGCGGTAATTCCGGGACAATTGCTATTTAGTCTTGCTACCTAGGTTGAGCTATTCATGCAAAAAGGCGAGTTAGAAGAGTTGCACGTCATCGCCGAAGTAGCCGATGCCTTCGGGGTGATTCGGGTGGTGGAAATGGGCTGCTATCGGTTCTTAGAGTTTGGCGACTCGATTGAACAGAGCTGTGTGTTTAATGGCGATCCGAGCTGGCTGGAGTACGACTACACTCGCGCCATGCTGCTTGGCGCGCTGTGTCACGAACGGCCGGAATCGGCACTTTTTCTCGGTTTGGGGGCGGGTAATCTGACTCAGGCGTGCCTGAAGTTTTTGCCTGTGGATGATGTCGAAGTCATCGAACTGCGCCCGGATGTGCCGCGTTTGGCCATGGAGTATTTAGGCCTGACCGACGATCCGCGCCTGACTATTCGTATCGGCGATGCTCTAGATTTATTGGTGAGCGCGGAAAGCGCCGATTTGATTTTTCTCGATTTATATACCGATACCGGCCCAGCCGTTGGCCATCTGGCCTGGAAGTTTCTCGAGAACTGCCAAGCAAAGCTCAATCCCGGTGGTTGGTTGATAATTAATCAGTGGGCTGCAAATGACGGTAAACCCTTGGGCGCCGCGCTGCTGCGCGGCCTTTATCACCGGCACTATTGGGAAGTGCCGGTGAAGGAGGGCAATGTCGTGCTGATTATTCCGGCAGATATAGAGCAAGAACTTAATCTGTCGTATTTGCACGAGCAGGACGCCCGCTTGGCACCGTTGCTCGGCTACTCGTTGGCGTCCTTAATAACGGCGATACGCCCGGCGTCCTAACACTTAGCGGCCGGTGAAATTGCCGGGGCGGCGTTCCAGCATGGCCTGCACGCCTTCTTTGGCATCTTCGCTATGCATTAAGGCGCGCATGGTGGTGGGCAAGCTGGCGGCCGCCGCGGCTGCGCCCTCAAGCACCGTTTGGCGGGCCGAAGCTAATACCGCCTGCACGCCCAAAGGTGCTTGGGCGGCGATTCGATTGGCCAGTTGCAGGGCGCGTGGCAGTAAGTCTTCGCTGGCCACCACCTCTTGTACCAAACCCAGTCGATAAGCTTCATGGGCGTCAAACTCATCGCCGGTGAGTAACCAGCGCATGGCATTGCCCCAGCCAGCCGCTTGATGCATGCGTAAGGTAGCGCCGCCGAAGGGGAAGATGCCGCGCTGCACCTCCATCTGTGCAAAGCGTGTGTTACTGGCGCAGAGGTTGATGTCGGAAGCCAGCATCAATTCGATGCCAATGGTCAGGCAGTAGCCTTGCGCCGCGACGATTACCGGTTTACTCACTCGCGGGCCACCAAATACGCCCCAAGGGTCGCAGGCCCCGGCCGGCATTTGCCAGCCGGCGGCCAGTGCCGGGCCGATGTTGGCGAGGTCTAAGCC
>JBBKVZ010000376.1:0-3638 GCA_037968715.1 Pseudomonas sp. | reverse complement strand
TGACCGGTAGGTGCTCATACAACAGAGCGCCGGCGTCGAAGTAGTCGCGGTGGCGATGCACCTTGGCCTCGCTCCAGAGTAAATGTGAGCAACCCTCGACACGGATCAGCTGGCCGCCGGCCAAGCGTGGATGGCGGTAGCTCATGGTCCAACGCAGGTAGCCTTGGCCCTCGCTGATTTGATCAAAGGCGTAAAAGTCGAAGCGTAACTCGCTGACGTTGGCGTACATCTGGGCAAAGTAAGCCTGGATATTGTCCAGTCCGCGTATTTCGTGCAGCGGGTCGCAGAACAACGCATCGGCGCTGTACAACTGTTCTAGGCGCTCAAGGTTGCCTTTGTGCAGGCCGCTAAAGGCCTGGGCGAAGTCATGCAGAAAGTCACTCATCGGCGTGCTCCTCGGCGCCGGCCAACGACGGCAGACACTTAAATGCGGCCAAGGCTCGGGCGCGGCTGCTGCTTAGGTCGACGATTGGCCGTGGGTAGTCGGGGCCGGCAAACAGGCCACTGAGCGAGGCGCTGCTGTGTGGGTTATGGATGGCTTTATTGCTTAGTCCCGCCAACTCGGGCAGCCAGTGGCGGATAAAACGGCCGTCGGCATCGAAACGTTCGGACTGGCGCATCGGGTTGAAAATGCGAAAGTACGGCGCCGAGTCGGTGCCGGTGGAGGAGCTCCACTGCCAGCCGCCGTTGTTGGCGGCCAGGTCGCCATCGATCAAGTGGCGCATAAAAAACCGCTCGCCTTCGCGCCAGTCGATCAGCAGGTTTTTACTCAAGAACATCGCCACGATCATCCGCAAGCGATTGTGCATCCAGCCGGTGGCCAGCATCTGGCGGATGGCGGCGTCGATAATCGCAATCCCGGTGCGGCCTTCTTGCCACGCGGCCAGCTCTTTTGGCGCGTCGCGCCAGACTATGGCCTGGGTATTTAGCCGAAACGGTTGGTGCATCGACACCCGTGGGTAGCCGACCAAAATATGTTTATAAAACTCACGCCACAGCAGCTCGTTAATCCAGCACACCGCACCCGGATTACCGGTGTCGAACTCACCGCGGTTGCTGCGCAACGCGGCATGCAGGCACTGGCGTGGCGAGATGACCCCAGCGGCTAATTAGGCGGAGAGCTGGCTGGTGCCGGGCACTGCGGGCAGGTCACGCTGCTCATCGTAATGCAGCAGTTGTTCCTCGCTAAACAACCCTAGGCGCTGCTGGGCGTGCACCTCGCCGGCCGGCCATAGTTGTTGGATGCTCTCTGGAGTGGCGGGGAAGCCGCTAATCGCGCTGGGCAATGGCTCATGGGCGATGCCCAGCGGCGCTTGTGGCGCAGGAATCGGCCAGCACGCGGGCAGGGCGATTTGTAAGCGCCGGTAGCAAACTTTGCGAAACTGGCTGAACACCTGAAAGTAGTTGCCGCTTTGGGTCAGCAGGCTGCCGGGCCGAAACAGCAGCTGGTCGAGGTGGCCAACAAAACCGATGCCTTGCTGCTCCAACAGGCTGGCGCAAGCAGCATCGCGGCGCGTCTCGTGCACGCCGTATTCATCGTTAACCTGCACGGTGTCGATCGCCAAGCTTTGGCACACGCTGAGCAGGGCCTCGGGCACTTGGCTCCAGTTGGGCACTTGGCGAATTAGCAGCGGTACATTTAGTTTGCCCAGTTCGCCTTGCAACTCAAGCAAGTTACGCAGCCAAAAATCGACCTTGCACGGTGCGTCGTCATGGCTCAGCCATTGCTCGGGGGTGATGAAGTACACCGCCACGGTCGGGCCATTGCCCATGGCCGCCGCTAGCGCCGTGTTGTCGCTAATGCGCAGATCGGTGCGCAACCAGAGAAGTTGTTTCATGCGTGGCTATCTCCCAGCAGCTGCAATGCTTGCAACTGCTGCAGGGTATTGATCGGGTTGTGCGCCAGGCTCAGGCCGGGCATGTCGGCGAGTTCTGCGGCGTGAATATTGGCGGCCGCGCCGGCCAGTAGCAGTGGTATCTGGCAGGTGCTGGCCATGCGTGGCAAGTGTTGGCGGAGCATGCTTGGCTCCAAGCTCTGGCTGGAAAACAGCAGCAATGCCCGTGGCTTTAAACGCTCCAGCGCCAGACTCAGTTGGTTGGCCGGCACCGGCCAGTCGAATACCTCTACCGGGCAATGAGCGCTGCTGGCCAGCCAGGCGGTAAGCCACATTTCTGGCTCCAACGGCAGGTTGGAGAGGTTGATGAACAGCAATGCGGCGCCGTTGTATTGGCGATTGTTGTGGTAAATCCGCGCGCCCAATTTGCTGCGCAGCCAGCTGTAGAAAAATACCCGCTGCAATTCACTGCCAAATTGGCTAGGCCAGCGCAGTTGTAGGTCGCTGAGCAGCGGCAGGAGCAATTGCTCGCAGAGCGTGCGCGGTGGATATAAGGCCAAGTTATGGTTGAAGGCCTCATCCAGTTGCCGCTCGTTCAGCAGGTCGATGGCCTGCGCCAAGTGCTGGCGCTCGTTTAGCCATTGATTGTCGCTACACAGCTCAGTTGGCTCGCAGGCCTTAAGCAGGTCGCCGACCTGGCTGACCGCGACGCCGCGATCCAGCCAAGCGAGAATTTCTTGAATTTTCACTACCTGCGCCGGGCTGTACAGCCGGTGGCCCTTGGCTGTGCGTTGCGGCACGATCAAACCATAACGGCGCTCCCACGCCCGCAACGTCACCGGATTAACTCCGGTTTGGCGGGCCACGAGGCGAATCGGCAAGCCGTCGGCAAGCAGTGACGATGAGTCGTCGTGCTCGCTGCCAGGCTCTTCGCCGTGCTCAGGTAGCGTCACAGGGCATTCCGCAGGCTGAGACTTTCGGGATGTGGCTGCAGGTACACCTGACTCTCTATATAGGCGTCTGGGTGATGACGAAAGTGATGCTTAATCAGCGTCAGCGGCACCACCAGCGGCACGATGCCATTGCGGTATTGGGCAATCAGCCGACTAACTTCCTGTTTGTCTGCACCGCTGAGTTGTTTCTTCAGGTAGCCGCAGATGTGCTGCAGCACATTGCTGTGGGTGCGGCGGGTGGCGCATTTTTTCAGGCCTTGCATCAGTTGGCTAAAATAGCGCGGCGCTAGCTCGGGTAAATCGTACTTGCCAAGGTTGCCCAGCAGCTGGCCGAGCGCTTTGTACTGCACCGGGTCGGTGGCCATCAGTTGGTATTTGTAATGCGAGTGGAACTCTAAAATTGTTTGCCGGGTCAGGCCGCTTTGTAGCAATTGCTGCCAGCGCGCATAGGCATACACGCGGGTGAGAAAGTTCTCACGTAACACCGCATCGTTGAGACGGCCGTCTTCTTCCACTGGCAAGTCGGGATGCTGGGCGCAAAAGGCTTGCGCATAAATACCTCGGCCACCACCGGGGGTGGGCATGCCGTTGGCTTGATAGACCTTGACTCGCTCCAGCCCGCACGACGGCGATTGCTGCATAAAGATGTAGCCGCAGATGCCTTGTAATTGTGCAGCCATGCGCTCGCCGTAAGCCGCTAGGGCGTCGGTGACATCCTCTTCACGGTTCACCGTGCCTACCGCACGGGGCGCGTGCGGCTCGCCGACCAGACGAATCGGCGCGCGGGGCGTGCTCATACCAATGCCAACTTCCGGGCATACCGGCACAAACTCGAAATGCTCACTTAACA
>JBBKVZ010000375.1:0-2813 GCA_037968715.1 Pseudomonas sp. | reverse complement strand
ATGGTGGTGCTGTTCACCCGGATTCCCACCGCGTTTCTGCCGGAAGAAGACCAAGGCGTGCTGTTTGCCCAGGTACAAACTCCGGCGGGCTCTAGTTCAGAGCGCACCCAGGCGGTAGTCGACCAGATGCGCAGCTATCTGCTGAGCGACGAAAGCGACACCGTCAGCTCAGTATTCACCGTCACCGGCTTCAACTTTGCCGGCCGCGGCCAGAGCTCAGGCATGGCCTTTATCATGCTCAAACCCTGGGACGAGCGTTCGGCAGACAATAATGTGTTCAACCTAGCTAAACGTGCCCAACAGCATTTCTTAACCTACCGCGATGCCAAGGTGTTTGCCTTCGCTCCGCCTGCGGTACTGGAGTTGGGCAACGCCAGCGGCTTCGACGTGTTCCTGCAAGACCGCGCCGGCGTTGGCCACCAACAACTGCTGGCCGCACGCAACCAGTTCCTCGGCATGGCCGCGCAAAGCAAGATCTTGGCCGGGGTGCGCCCAAACGGCCTGAATGATGAACCGCAGTATCAACTGGAGATTGACGACGAACGCGCCAGCGCCCTCGGCGTGACCATGGCGGATATCAATAGCACCCTATCGATTGCGCTGGGCGGCAGCTATGCCAACGACTTTATCGACCGTGGCCGAGTCAAGAAGGTCTATATCCAAGGCCAGGCCGATGCCCGCATGAGCCCGCAAGACCTCAACAAATGGTATGTGCGTAACGGTAACGATGAGATGGTGCCCTTCTCGGCCTTTGCCAGCGGCACCTGGACGTACGGCCCGCCCAAGCTGTCGCGCTATAACGGCGTAGAAAGCATGGAGATCCTCGGCAGCCCGGCAGCCGGTTACAGCTCGGGCGACGCCATGGCCGAAGTTGAGCGCTTGGCTGAGCAGCTGCCCAAAGGTATCGGCTATGCCTGGACTGGACTGTCCTACGAAGAGCGCATGGCCGGTTCGCAAGCGCCGGCGCTGTATGCCTTATCGTTGCTGATGGTGTTTCTTTGCCTAGCAGCGCTGTATGAAAGCTGGTCGATTCCAATTGCGGTAATGCTGGTGGTGCCCTTGGGGATTATCGGTGCATTGCTGGCCACCAGCATGCGCGGCCTGTCCAACGACGTGTACTTTCAGGTGGGTTTGTTGACCACCATTGGCTTGGCGGCAAAAAACGCCATTTTGATCGTCGAGTTCGCCAAAGAGCTGCACGAGCAAGGCCGCAGCCTGCAAGAGGCGGCTATCGAAGCCTGCCGCATGCGTCTGCGCCCCATCATCATGACCTCACTGGCCTTTATGCTTGGCGTATTGCCGCTGGCAATCTCCAGCGGAGCCGGCTCAGGCAGCCAGCATGCCATCGGTACTGGCGTAATTGGCGGCATGATCACCGCCACCGTACTGGCGATTTTCTGGGTGCCGCTGTTCTTTGTGGTGGTCTCATCATGGTTCAGCTCGAAAAAAACCAGCAACACCCCTGAGGACACCGCCAATGCGTAAGCCCCTACTGTCGCTGACGCTGGCCGCCTTTACCTTGGGTGGCTGCTCGCTGATCCCCGACTACCAGCAACCACCGGCCGGCGTGGCTGCGCAGTGGCCGCAAGGCCCCGCCTACGCGGCCAACGATGCCAGTAGCAACAGCGCCCACGAGCAGGGCTGGAAAGAGTTTTTCCACGATCCTGCCCTGCAACAACTGATCGCCAGCGCACTGCAAAATAACCGTGACCTGCGCGTTGCCGCCCTGAACATTGCAGCTTATCGCGCCCAGTATCAGATTCAACGCGCCGAACTGCTGCCCGCCGTGAGTGCCAACGCCAGCGGCAGCCGGCAGCGTCTGCCCGCCGATGTGTCCAGCAGCGGCGCGGCACAAATCAACAGTCAGTACTCGGCCACTGTCGGCATCAGCGCCTATGAGCTGGACTTATTCGGCCGCCTGCGCAGCCTTAGCGAGCAAGCGTTGCAAATTTACTTCGCCAGCGAACAAGCACGGCGCACCACGCAGATCAGCTTGGTCGCCAGCGTCGCCAATGCGTATTTGCACTGGCAGGCAGACCAAGCCCTGTTGAGTTTAAGCAAGGACACCCTGCAAGCCTTCGAGCACAGCCATCAACTGACCGTACGCAGCAATCAGGTGGGCATTGCTTCAGCGCTGGAACTCAGCCAATCACGCACTTCAGTAGAAAGCGCACGGGTACGCCAAGCGCAGTATCTGCGCCTGGTCGCCCAAGACCGCAACGCCCTCACGGCGCTGCTCGGCACCAGCCTGCCGAGCAACTTGCCGCCGAGCCAAGCGCTGGACAGCAAACAACTCAGCGAGATGCCGGCTGGACTGCCTTCCGACTTACTACAGCGCCGCCCGGATATTCTCGCCGCCGAGCATGCTTTGCGGGCAGCCAACGCCAATATTGGCGCGGCCCGCGCAGCATTTTTCCCCAGCATCAGCCTGACCGCTAATGCGGGAACCCTAAGTCCTGATCTGGCTGGTTTGTTTAACGGCGGCTCCGGCACCTGGCTGTTTCAACCACAAATCAACCTGCCAATTTTTAATGCTGGCAACCTGAATGCCAGCCTGGATTACGCCAAAATCCAAAAAGACATCCGCGTGGCGCAGTACGAAAAGACCATTCAAACAGCCTTTCAGGAGGTTGCCGACGGTCTCGCCGCGCGGCAAACCTATCAGCAGCAACTGCAAGCGCAGCGTGATTTGGTCAGCGCCAATCAGGACTACTATCGTCTAGCTGAGCGCCGCTACCTGATCGGAATAGACAGCAGCCTGACCTTTCTGATTGCCCAGCGTTCATTATTCAGCGCGCAACAAGGCCTTATCA
>JBBKVZ010000374.1:0-3051 GCA_037968715.1 Pseudomonas sp. | reverse complement strand
GTCCGCAAGAGCTCAAAGGGCATATTCGCGGCGCACTGAACAATGGCTGCAGCATTGAGGAAATCCGCGAGACGCTGCTGCATTGCGCCGTGTATGCCGGAGTGCCGGCGGCCGTGGATTCCTTTCGCGCAGCCCAAGAAGCGCTAGACGACTGGCAAGCCAGCCAGCCGCGTTAAGCCGCCGTGGAACACAGGCAACGCCCTAAGCTTCGACTTCCCGGGGATGACCCAAGCAGATCCTTGGCGCTGGATTTTACGGCGCAGGCTTCGGCGCCAAGCACACCGGGGTTCAACCTGACCGGCGCATCCGCTTTTTTGTAGAACCGCTGTTTACCCTTGGCGGTGATCGCGATAGCTGGGGCGGGAATGTTGTACTGCTGCATAACCTCTTGGGCAGCTTGTTGCACAACGCTTTCCGATTGGGCGCATGCAGATGGTCCGCAGTCTTTTAATAAGGCTAGGTACCCGTTACGTGTTGAGCGCAAAACGTAGGGTGGGCTTTAGCCCACCAAGGCTCTTACCCCGCGCTGGCGGGCTAAAGCCCAGCCTAGAAAATAGGGCCTGCAACACATAACTAGGACATAGCCTTTTTTATGCTGCAATAAATGCAGCCGCACCACCCCGAATCCCTGTCGGCATGGCGCGCTAATGCGCAGACTTTACTGACGCACGCCTTCAACCGAAATGATCAGCTCCGCTTCTTGCGACGCCGGACCGAGATCACGCTGAATATCGAAGTCTTTCAGTTGTATGCGAGTGCTTCCCGCAAAACCCGCACGGTAACCGCCCCAAGGGTCCTTACCTTCGCCAATAAATGTAGCGGCAATCACCACCGGCTTGGTCACCCCGTTCAGACTCAGGTTACCGGTTATATCAGCCGTGCCATCGCCAGTGGACTTGACTGCAGTCGACTCAAACACTGCCTCTGGGTACTTGCTGGAATTCAGGAAATCAGCACTGCGCAGGTGCTTGTCGCGCTCGGCGTGATTACTGTCCAGGCTTGCAGTTTGCAGCTTAACCTTGACCTTGCTGGCCTCAGGTGAGGCTGCATCAAAACTAAAGCTGCCATCAAAATCCTTGAAACTGCCATACAACCAGCTGTAGCCGAGGTGGCTGATTTTGAACGTTACAAAGGCATGCTGGCCTTCTTTATCGATCACATAATCGGCGGCATTTGCCTGACCGGCACTGAGCAGTACCGAGCCAAACGCCAGTGCCGCGAAAGTTTTCTTCAACATGGTTACGCTTCCTTATTGGGTTGAGAAGTGGTGCGAGTACGTCCAAGCATGCGTAGCAGGGTCACATCGCGGTCAATAAAGTGATGCTTCAAAGCCGCCAGCGCGTGTAGCCCGGCGAAAACCACCAAGGTCCAAGCCAGGTATTCGTGCACCAGCCCGGCGAGGTCTTCTTGATTGGGGATGCCGGTATATAGCGCTGGCACCTCGAACAGATCAAACACAATGATGCCTTTACCATCGGCTGTGCTGATCAGATAGCCGGCGATCATCAGCACGAACAAGCCCACATACAACAGCGCATGGCCAAACTTGGCACCTAGGCGCGTAGCCCGGCTATAGCTGCTCAGCGACGCCGGTGGCGGGCTGAGAAAACGCCAGAACAGACGCAGCAGCATCAACATAAAGAGCGTCAGGCCAATGCCTTTGTGCAGCATCGGCGCGGTATGCCGCCAAGCGCTGTAGTAGTCCAGCTCAACCATCCACAGGCCCAAGCCAAACAAACTAAATACCACCAGCGCCACCAGCCAATGGATGGAAATGCTAATCAGGCCGTAGCCGGTAGGAGAATTGCGCCACTGCATGAACAAAGCTTCCAAGAATTCAATGGCCACAGATTAGCGGCAAACCTATCGATTAAAAGCGCAAATATTTGTTCTGAAACATCAAGAAAAACGATTAGTCCGTATGCGTCACTTAACGCTATCCAGCCTGGTTCTTGCGTACAGCATGCCGACGCTAATACGTGCTGATCCATTACTATAGAACTGCGACTATCGCGGCGGCGCAACTACACGCCGAGAACATCAGCAGCCAACGCGTAACTCAGCCTCAGACAAGGATCCAGCATGCTGCTCTGGCTTAAAAATTATCGCGCGCACCTGCTCACGGGCGACATCAGCGCCGGCATTATCGTCGCTCTCATGATGGTTCCGCAGGGCATGGCCTATGCCGTAGTGGCAGGGTTACCGCCGGTGGTCGGGCTGTATGCCAGCATTCTGCCGGCCGTGGCCTACGCACTGCTGGGCAGTAGCATGGTGCAATCCGTTGGGCCAATGGCGATCACCTCGTTGATGACCGCCACCTCCCTTGCCGCGCTGGCACCCAGTGGCTCCGAGCTCTATATGGCGATGGCGGTACATATGTCGCTAATCGCCGGAGTCGTGTTACTGCTATGCGGCGTGTTGCGCCTTGGTTTTTTGGCCAACTTTCTCAGCCGCCCGGTATTAAGTGGTTTTACCACTGGAGCGGCGCTGGTGATCGGCGCCAGTCAGCTCAAGAGCTTGCTCGGCGGCTCGTTCAGCAGCATTAACTTACCCGGCGCCAGCATTGGCCTGCTGGCGCTGCTGGCGCTATGGCTAGGTAAGGAACGACTGGCGCCTTTATTAAACCGACTGGGTTTGAGTTTGCGCAGCGCCGTACTGCTCAGTAAGTTGCTGCCAGTTATGGTGCTATCCGGCGCGACGCTGGCCGTTTGCTTGCTGGACTTACAACACGCCGGCGTTGTGACCCTTGGCCCAATTGCCCAAGGTTTGCCCAGCTTTGGCTTGCAGCTACTGGGGGTAGAGCAACTGCAAAATTTGTTCGCCCCGGCGCTGCTGATTGCTTTTATTATTTTCTTATCGGGCCAATCAGCCTCGGTGGCCCTGGCGCAAAAACGCGGCGAGCGGATTCACAGCAACCAAGAACTGCTCGGGTTGGGCGCCGCCAATCTGGCCAGCGCGTTTTCTGGCAGTTTGCCGGTTACCGGCAGTATTTCACGCTCGGCGGTCAATTATGCGGCCGGCGCCAACACGCCACTGGCCAGCATTATTACC